>JBILPO010000076.1:0-7555 GCA_044373805.1 Pelobium sp. | reverse complement strand
AAACTAATAACCCAACAAATTAAAAACTAACCATCTAACTACAGCCATCTTCTCTTTTTAAAATACACCAAAGTTCCAAAAGAAGAGAGCACCATTAAAACAATAGCTACTAAATAACCGTATTGCCAATTTAATTCGGGCATCATTTTAAAATTCATTCCATAAATACTGGCAATTAAAGTAGGCGGCATAAAAGCAACGGTAGCTACTGTAAATATTTTGATGATTCTGTTTTGTTCAATGTTAATTAAACCTAAAAAAGTATCCTGAAGATATTCTAATCGCTCAAAGGCAAATTTATTATGTTCTAATAAAGAGCTTATATCCTTAATCATCAAACGTAAAACACCCATAGATTCTTCCGGAAAAGTTGAAGATCGCATCAAAGATGAAATCATTCTTTGCTTATCTATAATATTTTCTCGCAACATCATGTTGTCGTTTTGCAAAGAAGAAATCTTCAAAAGGTCATCTTCATCTACCTTTTCATTGGTAGTTTTTAAACTTTTATTTAGTTCGGCAATTTCTCGGGCTATATTTTCAATTAAGTCTGCATCTTGATCTATACAAGTTTCAAGAATGGTGGAAAGAATTTGATAGCCGTTAACATATAGGGTGGGGTTTGATCTAATTTTCTTTACGGATTCACCAAAAGTTTTCAAATCATCATCCCGGTAGGTAAATAAAATCCCTTTTTCTAAAATCATAGAAACCGGACTATATTCAAAACCTTGATCATTAATAGATAAAAAATTAGAATTGATAATAATTTCGTTGTCTACTTCGCTGAAACGAGAAGAGCTTTCAATTTCTACCGATTCTTCTTCAGAAGAATATTTAATATCAAAATAGGTCTCTATAGTTACTTTTTCCTCTATTGTTGGGTTTTGTAGATCTACCCAAACCAAACTTTCCATCGGAATATCCCTCAATAAGGTTAAATCATATTCCTTCGCAAGTCGGGTATTTTTTTTATAATAGATTCTAAGCATTGCTTATTAATTTGTAATCGGCTTCAATTTGTATCTTTGCAAAAATATCATTTGACATTGGAAAAATCACTGGCTTTCGGCGAAAAGAATTATAATTACTACAGCGCTCATCTCAAACGCAAATATAACGGACAAAGAGTGTATAAAGTTATTGTTGATGGGGGGTTTACTTGTCCTAATAGAGATGGCTCTAAAGGTTACGGTGGATGCACTTATTGCAATGTAGATTCGTTTACACCTACCTCTCGAACCATGGAAACCATGAAAGAGCAAATAGAATATGGAATGCAAAAAGCCAGAAAAAGTTATAAGGCCGAAAAGTTTATCATTTATTTTCAGCCCAATACTAATACTTATGCTCCTGCTCATTATTTAAAAACTTTATATGATGAAGCTTTAAGTGTGAATCCGGCAGATGTTGTTGGTTTATCTGTGGGTACAAGGCCAGATTGTTTGGATGCAGAGAAAATTGCGCTTTTAGAAAGTTATAGTGATAGGGTAGATGTAGATTTAGAAATGGGGATGGAATCTATTTACAATGAAACCTTATCTCAAATTAATAGAGGTTGTTCTCACGATGAATTTATAGATACCTTAACGCTACTTGAAAATACTAAGCTAGATATTTGTGTTCATACTATTTTTGGTCTTCCTGGCGAAACAAAAGAAATGATGTTGGCTTACGCCGATGAAATTAACAGGTTTCCACAAATTAAATTTGTAAAATTTCATCATTTACACATTGTGGAAGGCTCTATTATGGGAGCGAAGTATAAAAGAGATCCGTTTAAATTATTTAGCTTACCAGAATACACTGATTTTTTATGCGAGTTACTGCCACTTGTGCGTCCAGATTTAATCATCCAAAGGTTATTTGGAATTTCAGATTTAGATATGCTTATTGCCCCAAATTGGGGTTTAAGAAAATCAGAAATTCAAACCTACGTTGATAATGAAATTGAGAGGAGAGGAGTGGTACAGGGGAGTAAGTTTAAAGTTTAGGGTTCAAAGTTTAAGTGAAGCTATCGTTTACCTACTTTGTACTTTTCAATTTAACTTCTATTTATAAACCCCAAACAATTCCTCTACCGCTTTTTCTCTGTAGTCAAATATTTCTTGAGTTTGTTTGGCTACAGTAATTGAATTCGCTATTTGGCCTAAGAATCCAAATGGGATACCGTAAATCAACTTATCAGTCATTAAAACACCACCTTCAATGGCTTTAAAATGATGCTCGTGATGCCAAAATTTAAAAGGTCCAAAGCGTTGCTCGTCTATAAAATACTCTCCCTCTTTTACGTGAGTAATCTCAGTCATCCAATCTATTTTAATGCCTAAAAGTGGTGCTACTTTATAAGTAATAATCATTCCTTCATACATTTTGGTATTCACCTTATAATCAGAAGTGATAATAAAGGCCATACTCTTGGGAGTAATTTTTGCTAAATTAATAGGAGACGAAAAAAAGTCCCAAGCTTGCTCTAAAGATATAGGTAATTTTTGTTCAAACTTAACAGTATACGTTTTCATAATTTCTTAAACGTTCAAAAAGTTAAAAGGTTTTTAGCTTTAATTGTGGTTTTTTATATATATATTCTTATTGTTTTTGTTTTTAAATCATAATAATAGGGTATTTGTAATATTATTTGATAATAATTTCATTTTTTATCAAATAATTTCTGATAATTGTACAAATAATCAAACAAAAAACAAAAAAAATGAAAAAATCTATTTTTAAAAGGTTAATGCCGTTTAGTATTCTGGTAATTGTTGCTATTGCGGTGTTATTTGTTCAAACAGATGCAAATTTTTCTGATGAAAGTAAGTATAATCCAGCAGATGTGACTTGGATTTTAGTTGCAACAGCATTAGTTTTTATCATGACACCAGGTTTAGCTTTTTTTTATGGAGGCATGGTTCACAGAAAAAATGTGCTTTCTACCATGATTAAAAGTGTAGTTGCGGCTGGTATTGTAGGCGTTTTGTGGATAGTAGTTGGGTACAGTCTTTGTTTTGGAGAATCTATAAACGGATTTATTGGCAACCCAATGACTCACTTATTTTTTAAAGATGTGATGTCTTCTGAACCTTGGCCATTAGCACCAACCATTCCAAGAGGGTTATTTGCTTTATATCAATTAATGTTTGCCGTAATTACTCCTGGTTTAGTAGTAGGAGCAGTAGCAGAACGTATTCGTTTTACATCTTATATATTGTTTACTGTTTTGTTCAGTATTTTTGTTTACGCTCCTTTAGCCCACATGACATGGCATCCAGATGGTTTATTATTCCAAATGGGAGCTTTAGATTTTGCCGGAGGTACAGTAGTACATATTTCTGCTGGTTGCGCTGCTTTAGCAGGTGCCTTGGTTTTAAAAAGAAGAAAAGTTCACTTAGAAAATAAAGAAATTCCACCTGCAAATATTCCTTATGTATTAATAGGAACTAGCTTATTGTGGTTTGGTTGGTTTGGATTTAACGCCGGTTCTGCCTTGGCAGCAAACGGATTAGCGGTTTCGGCTTTTGCAACTACTAACACAGCCGCAGCTGCAGCAGGTTTATCATGGATGTTTTTTGATGTATTAAGAGGGAAAAAGCCTTCGGTTTTAGGTTTCTGTATTGGCGCTGTGGTAGGTTTGGTAGCTATTACTCCTGCAGCAGGTTTTGTAAGCATTCACCACAGCATATTCATTGGTGTTGTAGCTGCCGTTATTTCTAACATAGTAGTTTATTTAAAAGCAAAATCAAGTTTAGACGATACTTTAGATGTGTTTCCATGTCACGGTGTTGGTGGTATGGTAGGGGTGGTGATGACAGGTATTTTTGCAACAAAATTAATTAACGGAGCCGGGAATGATGGTTTGTTTTTTGGTAACGCCACCTTCTTTTGGATACAAATTAAAACCCTTTTTATTGCTGTAGGTTATAGTTTCTTTCTCTCTTACATTATCTTTAAATTGGTAAATTTTATAGAACCTATTCGTGTTACTTCAGAAGAAGAAGAATTAGGTTTAGATGAATCTCAGCATTCAGAAAACTACACACAAGGTACACTATTAAGCAAGGAAGAATTCATAGCAAGTTAATTCAATTGCTTTACACTATTTAAAAAAGCTTGGGTCTTACAAAAGGCTCAAGCTTTTTTATTGTACCATTTTATTGGCACAGTAAGAACTGGCAAAGGCCTCTGGTTTAGCTTTAAACACAAAACCCATACTCAAAATATAACCCATTGCCTCATGTAAGGCTGCATTAGATTTAAAATTAGGATTGGTGTTAATATCAGCATGAACTTCTAAATCAACATCATACAAATCTAAAAGATCACATAAAGCATAAGCACACTCAATAGATTTTTGAACCTCAGAAAGCATTCTTTCTTTAATACTCATTTTTTGAGAAGTACGCTCTTGGTGGATAAACATAAACCCACCTTTTTTTTCTCTTAAGAATACAATTACAGTAGCAAAATCAGTAATAGCACCTTTTACTTGAGAATCTGTACCAATACAAACTTTTAATTTGTTGCCTTGGTTATACTCTCTTTCAATGGCTTGTTCTACTTCTTCTAAGATGGGCGATTTAATAGTTTCGCCACTAAATTTTTTCCAGGTCATAAATTTTAGATTAAATTTCTTCGACCCTTTTATAGAGGTCTATAAAATTAAGTGATTGTTATTCATTGTTTTATAAATCTACGATTATTTAATTGTTAACAAATATCTTGTTATCAACAGTTTCGTTACTTTTTTCTTACCAATAAGCCACTTTAATTATTGTAAATTTATTTTAACCAAATAAACAAAGGAGAAAATGATGGATACTCAATTAAATCACGAGTTTTTGCTGATGCAGCAAAGCAGGTGTAATCAAAAATACCAGGACTTAATTAATGACATTCAAGATCTGCCAGAAAAACTTAATCAATCTATAGCAAAGCCAATGAATAAGTTTAGCCAAGGGATTTCAAGATTAGTTAAAAACAGAGGGAAAATGTTGTTTTTATTAGATCAAAAAGTTAGTCGTTTTTTTAAGAAGTAATTAATCAAAAATCAATTTAATATCCACGACTTTAATAATTATGAATATTTAGGCAACAGCCGGGCTGTGCAGTACTCCAATTCGTTTCGGTGCAAAAAAGCACAAGCTTTCAAAAAAGCTTTACCTACCATCCCTGTTGCGGGTTCGCTTAACAAAATATTTTCAGTATAAGATCAACTGTAAGTGGTTAGTTTGATTTAACAATTTAATGCTGTTTATTTTAAAATAAGGGCCATTATAGAAATAAAACTTCTTCTGTGTTTTTTCGCTCATATTAAGTTCAACAACGTGAGATGAGCGAGGGCGTAATTAACACAACCCATGCCTTGCTTCGTATCATCACTAAACAAACCAATCAATTATTCCTAACGCCTTGCTTCCTGTACCCACGATCCAGAGCGTTGGTTTTGTGGGGACATAAACATAGGCTTTGCATCAAAAAAAAAGCAGGGTCCTATGTGAGAGACCCTGCTTAATAAATTTTTATTTTGTGCCCTTTGCGTTAAACTCTGCTTCTTTTACGCAAAAAAAACAGCTCCTTAACAAGAAATATTAAACTATCTTCCTATACTTGATTCGCTTAGGCGCAATATCTCCTAAACGTTTTTTACGGTTCTCTTCATAATCAGAATAATTCCCTTCAAAAAAATAAACCTGAGAATCGCCTTCAAAAGCTAAAATATGGGTGCAAATTCTATCTAAAAACCACCTATCGTGAGAAATTACTACGGCACAACCGCCAAAATCATCTAAAGCTTCTTCTAAAGCTCTTAAAGTATTCACATCAATATCATTGGTAGGCTCATCCAGTAATAAAACATTACTGCCTTCTTTTAAAGTAATGGCTAAATGCACCCGGTTTCTTTCTCCACCAGATAAAACACCTACTTTCTTTCGCTGGTCAGCTCCGTTAAAGTTAAATCTAGAAACATAAGCTCTGGAATTTGAAGTTCTATTTCCTAACTGAATGTTTTCTAACCCCCCTGTAATGTTTTCCCAAACAGATTTTTCGGGGTCTAAATCATCATGACTTTGATCTACATAACCCAATTTAACGGTTTCTCCGACTCTAAAAGATCCACCATCCGGTTGGTCTTGTCCTGTAATTAATCTAAACAAAGTTGTTTTACCAGCACCGTTTGGTCCAATAATTCCCACAATACCTGCTGGGGGTAAAGAAAAAGTAAGGTTATCAAACAATACTTTATCACCATAAGCTTTACTTACATTTTCGGCTTCAATCACCACATTCCCTAATCTTGGTCCGGGTGGGATAAATAGCTCTAATCTTTCTTCTCTTTCTTTAGTCTCTTCCGATGCTAGTTTTTCATAATTAGATAAACGGGCTTTAGATTTAGCATGACGAGCTTTTGGGGCCATTTTAGACCATTCTAATTCACGCTCTAATGTTTTCTGACGTTTGCTTTCTGTTTTTTCTTCTTGCGCTAAACGTTTTGATTTTTGGTCTAACCAGCTCGAGTAATTTCCTTTCCAAGGTAAACCTTCGCCTCGGTCTAATTCTAAAATCCAACCGGCTACGTTATCTAAGAAATACCTATCATGAGTTACTGCAATCACAGTTCCTGCATATTGCTTTAAATGTTGTTCTAGCCAGTCAATAGATTCAGCATCTAAGTGGTTGGTAGGCTCATCTAACAATAAAACATCTGGTTGTTGTATTAATAAGCGACATAAAGCCACTCTTCTTTTCTCACCTCCTGACAAATTGGCTACAGATGAATCTGGTTCGGGACAACGTAAGGCATCCATTGCCCTTTCTAATTTAGAATCTAATTCCCAACCGTTAACAGCATCAATCTGATCCTGAAGTTCGCCTTGCCTATTCATCAACTTCTCCATCGCATCAGCATCCTCATAAACCTCGGGCAAACCAAATTTCTCATTGATTTCTTCATATTCCTGAAGGATATCGGTAATCTCTTTTGCACCCTCTGCAACAATCTCTTTTACCGTTTTTGCAGGGTCTAATATAGGTTCTTGAGCTAAATAACCAACGGTATAACCTGGTGCAAATACCACTTCGCCCTGATAAGCTTTATCTAAACCGGCTATGATTTTAAGTACTGATGATTTTCCAGATCCGTTTAAACCAATTACACCAATTTTAGCTCCATAAAAAAAGGAGAGGTAAATATTTTTTAGAACCTGTTTCTGAGGAGGGTAAATCTTGTTTACACCTGCCATTGAAAAGATAATTTTTTCGTCTGCCATTATTTCTTTAAAATGAATTTCAAATATCGTGTTTTTGGTCAAAAATGAGTAAAAATTGTGAACTTGCCTTAAGAAGTAGCGTTTTCCACTAAATTGGTAGTATTGTTGATAAATACTATGAAGCGTTACTCATTGATTAAGAAACAAATTAATACATTAGGACGTTCAACACTACAAGAGAAAGGTTTTATATGGAAGCTAAATTTTCACCGAGAGTAAAAGATGTTATTTCTTACAGCCGAGAAGAGGCTTTAAGATTAGGGCATGATTATATAGGCACAGAGCACTTA
>JBILPO010000075.1:0-7560 GCA_044373805.1 Pelobium sp. | reverse complement strand
AGATGGCAATGATTATAAAAAAGCAATTTTGAGATATACATATCAGTTAAAGTCAAATATCTATTCTATTGTGAAAGAAGTGAAATTTGAGGGTACGGATAAATGGATAAAAAGGAATGAATATCTGTTTAATAGAATTAGAGACTAGTTCTCGGATAGCCTCGAACTCTCTTAAAGTCCAAAAGCTGTGTTTCCCAAAACAAAACCAACACATCGGCCATCTCAATGACCTGAAAAACTTGCTAGATTAATTAATTAGATTCAACAGAAAAATAATTGCATCTCAAACCTTCTAAAATCAAATACTGATGTTAAAAACAATTGTTTTTTCATTGTTATTTCTTCAAACATTAATAAAAGTTATTCTCAAAATATCCCAATGACATTTCATAATGGTTCATTTTGGTCTATCTATTTAAGCATTCTTGGTGTGATAAACCCAAATTTGAATCCGAAATCAAATAGTGGCGTAAGTTTAAATGCTGGACAGGTTGTATATTTCTTTCCAAATGGGAACAAAGGCAAAAAGGAAGTACTATTTGTTGCAAGACCAAATTGGAAAAAAGATACCCTTTTACAGATAGATGAAATAGTTAGATTACGTAAAAAATCTTTGCATATTAGATAATAAAATCCTACCTCATGCAATTCGAAATGAAGTTTAAATATTTTATTTACTGATAGTTACACATTCAACAATCGCGTTCCAGCTGCCTCTTTCAATTTTTGCAAATTGTTGACTTAATTTGTAGCTTTAAACTTAAAATAATTAAACGAACATTCTAAAAATGAAAAAAATCATTTATACTCTGATTTTACCGCTGGTTGTGGTAGGCGGATTGGTATTTGCAAATCGTGAAATTAAAAGTGAAACTTCAATAAAGTCAATCCCAAAGCCTCTTTCTGCAGCTGAAAGTAAAGCGGCACTAAAAAAATGGGAGGCTACCCCTGATGGTATAATGTTCAAAAAATGGGAAGCGTCTCCTACTGGTTTAAAAGTGCATGCCGGTACTTCTAAAATAAGCAAGTCCATTAAGGATTATACCAATATGGAGGGAGTTGTTACATCTCTTTCTCTTCCAATAGGCTCAAGATTAGGTTTAGGAATGATGGTAAGGATAAATGGGGATGACTATATTCTTGCATTTGGGCAAGATTTTAACAATCAATTTGAGCAATTACATAGCCTGAAAGTAAACGACAAAATAATAATAAGAAGCCGTAGTGTATTTAAGGCACCAAAATATTCATATCCAATTGTAGCGGGCGACTTTGTAGAACGAGATAGTAAAATAATTTATAAACGTGAACCTCGCAAAGGCGGTTGCTAAGTAAACAAACCTACTACAATTTGACACGAAGTTTAACCCTCCAGTTTCCTCATAGTCACATACTCAATCAAATCATTATAGTTGCATCTTTCATTTGTATAATAGTTAACCTCTGAATTATTAAAAATGGGAAAAGAAATCTTTAAAGACCTTTTGGCACAAAATATTCTTTCTTGTAGTTTTTCGTTAAATATGGTTAATAATGAGAATGTTTCTAAAACGTTAAATGAAAATACATCTTCTGTTGGATTCATATATAGGCATATAGGTGAGACAATGCTAATGTTTGGATATTTTTTTGGTGAGCCAAGTGAGATTCAAAATACCACAATGGGCAAGCAAGATGAGGGCCAAGGCAAAGATTTTGAGGAAAGTAAAATGCTAATTGAAAAAGGATTTAAATTGCTAGAAGAGATTATAGAAAGTACTCCTAACTCAGGATGGTCAGAAATAATTGAAACTCCATTCTTTGGAGCTGTGTCAAAAGCTAAATTGTTTTCCCACATTCTATATCATAATTCATATCATTCAGGCCAAATTGGACTTACAATAAAAAGAGGTGTATAATTTATTTTAACTTATAACTTTCTTTATAATCACATACTCAATCATCGCATTACAGCTGCATCTTTTCTCAATGAGGGGTTTCTTGTTTTTATAGCTTTTCGTAAAAAACCAAAATTGGTTAAGTTAAGAGTTTGGTTTATACATAGTTTGCAGAACTCTTCAAGTTAAATCTGTCTAAACCTTAAATACCATTTGCATCGCATATTACCATCCAATATTCTGATCAATAAATTGAATCAGCTGATTAGCCATTGCTTGTTGATCATCTCGTTTAGGATGTCCTGATGAGTTTTTATAAGAAAAAAACAAAGGATGCATTTTCTTGTCGTTTAATCTCTTTATTCCTTCATTAATATAGCCTGGCCATTTAGAACCTTCCTTTGTAGCATCCATGTTGCCCAAAGCGCAAATAATATGAGCATTTGGGTATTTACTTCTAATACTGGCAATAAAATCTCTGTACGCATTAATAATAAATTCATCATTAGGTTTTTGCGTCCCAAACCTTCTTTTAAACTGATCGTGATTGGGCATATTCACAATCCACGAATCGTTTTGAAATAAATTAACCACCACAATATCTGGCGTATATTTAGCGAAATCCCATTTACTATTTGCGTCAGCAGGATTAGTTCTATCGTAAATTTCGGGCATAATTTCTGGAAACCAGCTCACCATTACCCCTATCCCACTTCTGGCTACGCAGGAATATTGCGCATTAAAATGACGGGCAGTTAAAGCCGCATAAGCGTAAAAATTATTAAAATAAAAAGGTAAACCTGTATCTTTTTCTCCATCGGGTACATCTACGCCATGACCCGCAGTAATAGAATTTCCGTAAAATTCAATTTTGCGCTGGGGCAGTTCTGTTGCTTTTAAAATTTTCAAATCTGCAGGTATTTCAAAGCCGTAAAACTGATTTACTGAGGTATTGTTAGAGAGTTTAAAAAGCTGAAGATGATGTTTATTTTGGGTTAAACCCGATGCTAACGTGAACGAAGTAGTAGCGTTGCCAACAGGGATTTCGATTTTTGTAGTCACACTATCATCTACAATCACATAGTAGTAAGCCGGCTCAACTGTTGATTTTAACAACGCATTCAAACCTGTCCCCTTAAAGTTAATACTAACAGATGTACCAGGCCAGTAAAAAGAAGCAGAATCTACACTCAAATTAACCCGACCAGAATAGGTCAAACCTTGATGATTTGGTTTGATGAAGGTTTGAGAAAAAGAAGAATAAAATACAAATAACGTAAAAAGGAGTAGAATAGATTTTTTCATAAAATTTATCATGAGATTCATATTAACATCTTGGCTAAATATAAAAGCATTTTTTGAAACTATTTGACGCAGCACACTAAAACTGCTTCATAGTTTCAAAATAGAGTTGCCTGTTGGTGAAATTTTATCAATTTATGAATTGAATGGAGTTTATATTTCACAAAGTGATTAGGGCAGTAATGCAGATAAGATGCTAAAATAATTTTTAGTCAAAAAAAAAGGCCGGATAAAATCCAACCTTTAAATTAATGTAGCCCGTAGGGGAATCGAACCCCTGTTTCTAGAATGAAAATCTAACGTCCTAACCCCTAGACGAACGGGCCATAAAAAAAGAAAGTGTCTTTCAACTTTCTTTAGGTAGCGGGGACAGGACTCGAACCTATGACCTTCGGGTTATGAGCCCGACGAGCTACCAACTGCTCCACCCCGCACTATATTTTATGACTTGTAATCTTTCAATTTGATTGAAAACACTTTCTGTTTTCTTTTTTTAAGCCTTTTCAGAAACAAATAGTTTCCCTGAATTGGTCTGCAAAGATATAATTCGTTTCTTTGTGCTCCAAATCTTTTTTAAAATAAATTTTAATGACACATAAAGCAGGTTTTGTAAGTATCATCGGAAAGCCAAACGCAGGCAAGTCAACCCTTATGAATCAATTAGTTGGAGAAAAAATGGCCATTATTACGCCAAAAGCTCAAACTACAAGACATCGTATTTTAGGGATTGTAAATGATGAAAATTATCAAATTGTTTTCTCAGATACGCCAGGAATTATCAAACCCAACTATAAATTACAGGAAAATATGATGCATTTTGTTGACGACGCTTTGGTGGATGCCGACATTTTAGTTTTTGTAACCGACATTAATGAAAAGCAAGATGAGGAAGACGTTTTAGAGAAGCTTAAAAAAACCAGCGCAAAAGTTTTAGTGGTGATCAATAAAATTGATGAGTCACAAAATGAGTTAATAGAAGAAAAAATTAATTACTGGAAAGAAAAGCTAAACCCAGAAGGGATTGTGGGCTGCTCTGCCCTACATGCTTACAATGTAGAACCGGTAATGAGTTTTATTATAGAAAACTTACCTGTTCATCCACCATATTACGAAAAAGACGAATTGACGGATAGATCTGAACGCTTTTTTGTTTCGGAGATGATTAGAGAGAAGATTTTCAAATTCTATAAAAAAGAAATTCCTTACAGTACCGAAGTCATCATTACCTCTTTTAAAGACAGTAAGGATATTATAAAAATTAGTGCCGAAATTGTGGTGGAACGTGATTCTCAAAAGAACATTATTATTGGTACAGGCGGGGTGATGTTAAAAAAGGTAGGAACTTATGCCCGCCAGGATATGGAGGAGTTTTTACACAAAAAGGTTTTCTTAGAAATGTTTGTAAAAGTAATTCCTGATTGGAGAAACAGAGAGAATTACTTAAAAAGTTTTGGTTATTCTGAGTAGTTTCTGAGTCCGAGGTTAGAAGTTAGCTTTAAGCAGACGATATTGAAGTTTCTTTGACATTTTTGTACTAAAACAAGCATTACTGGTGACCGCCGGCAACATGCGACTGCTGACTTTACCGCGTTAAGGATGGAAATGGATACCGGCCAGTGGCTAAGGCTTTGTGTAGTATGAATGCACAGCCTGACCCGAGGATTGGGTTAGTGATTAGGGAAAGGGGAACGCCCAAATTGTTTTATTTAGCTCTGAAAATCAACAATATATAATAATCTACCTACAGCCGAGTTTTTTAATTAGCTTTGCAAAAAAATTATGCCGGTAGGATAAGACCGGGAAAAAATTAAATTTATGAGTAATATACTAGCGATCGTCGGGAGACCGAACGTAGGAAAATCAACGTTATACAACCGTTTAACGGAAACCAGAAAAGCCATTGTTGATGATGAAAGTGGCGTAACCCGAGACAGGCATTACGGCATTGGAGAATGGACCCACAAAAATTTCACTGTAATAGATACGGGCGGTTATGTTGCCAATTCAGAAGATGTATTTGAAGCCGCTATTAGAGAGCAGGTTTTAATTGCCATTGAAGAGGCTAGTGTAATTGTTTTTATGGTAGATGTAACTACCGGAATTACAGATTTGGATGATGACATTGCACAAATTTTAAGAAGAAGTAAAAAACCTGTTTATGTAGCTGTAAATAAAGTTGATAATTTTCAGCTTCAGTCTGATGCTACTGTATTTTATAGCCTTGGTTTAGGAGAAATTTATTGCATCTCTTCTATGTCAGGCTCTGGTACTGGAGAATTATTAGATGAGGTAATCAAAAATTTTGATGAGGAAAAAGAAGAAGAAAACAAATTGCCTGTTTATGCAATTGTTGGACGCCCAAATGTGGGGAAATCTTCTATGATTAATGCTTTAGTTGGTAAAGACAGGAACATTGTCACTGAAATAGCAGGTACCACCAGGGATTCTATCCATATCCATTACAACCAGTTTGGACATGAGTTTATGCTGATTGATACTGCCGGATTAAGAAAGAAAACCAAGGTTAGAGAGAATATTGAATTTTACTCTGTAATGCGTACCATTAAGGCTTTAGAAGAAGCTGATGTTATTGTTTTGATGATTGATGCTGTTGACGGTATAGAATCTCAGGATATTAATATTTTCCATTTAGCTGAGAAAAATAAAAAAGGCGTTGTGGTAGTGGTAAACAAGTGGGATTTAATTGAGAAAACGCATAAAAGCACTCTAGAGTTTGAAGAAAAAATCAAAGAAAAACTTCAACCTTTTGTAGATGTGCCTATTATATTTACTTCGGTTACAGAAAAACAAAGAATATTAAAAACGATAGAAGCTGCATCAAAGGTATACATTAACAAAACCAAAAAAATACCGACTTCTAAACTAAACGATATTTTATTACCCATTATAGAAAATACGCCCCCACCAGCAATTAAGGGAAAGCATATTAAGATAAAGTACATTACTCAAATTAATGCTACATCGCCAATGTTTGCGTTTTTCTGTAATTTACCTCAATATATTAAAGAGCCTTATAAAAGGTTTATTGAAAACAAATTGAGAGAACATTTTGACTTTACGGGTGCGCCAATTCAAATATTCTTTAGACAGAAATAATATTTTTATTTGAGCGTCCAATAGCTATATCTTTTTTTTAACCCTGAGCGGAGCCGAAGGGACTAAAAAATGATAACTATTCAATTGTCAATATAAAACAAAATTGAAGAATATTTTATTGGAAATAATTAATCAACATTATAAAAAATTAAAAATGAAAAAATTATTAACTCTTACTTTCGTAGTTGCTGTATTAGGTTTAGCAGCTTGTAGTAGTGACAAAAAAACAAATGAAGAAATAGATTCTTTAAACCAAGCTTCTGCAGATTCTTTATTGAATGCGGCCCTAGCTGATACTACTGGTGTTTCTGACAGCCTTGCTACAGATAGCTTAGCTGTTGATAGTACGGTTAGCCAATAAAATATATTGTTGAGCCTATTACGAGACTTAGAAAATCATCAAATAAAAAACCCGGCTTAAACCGGGTTTTTTATTTTCTCAATGGCTTTAATCACAAAATTATCATCCTGATTATACACTTTATAGAAGCCTTCTTCATTGAAATAAAACCTCGCCAACAAGGCCTTAATTTGTTTAGTAATTAAGGATTTTGAAAGCAGTACTTCTTTTTCAGTCGTAGAAACGTTTCTGGTTTTACAAAAAACTAAAAATTTCTTAAAATCTAACTCCCCAAAAGTATATTTATTTACAAATTCATCTGCAGTTAAATATTTTTTTAGGTTCAAATTATTCACCAATGTGCCATATACATACTCTGGAACAAGGTTTTTCTTACTAACAGCCCTATAAAAAGAAGTAATATTTGTGGTATCTAACGAAATAAAAACATCAGGCATAATACCACCGCCGCCATACACTACTTTTCCGTTACTGGTTTTATAAGTTTTGACTTCGCTATTAAACATAGAGTCTTTTAAAGCGCTGTCTAAAGAAGTGTATTCGCCACGCTCATACCTTTGGCTAATTTCATTTTTATAAGCTGCTGTGCCATTGCGATAAGATTTTTGAATAGATCTACCAGATGGAGTATAATACCTAGCAATAGTTAAATTTATGGCAGAACCATCTCCAAAACCAAACTGTTCTTGCACCAATCCTTTCCCAAAAGAACGTCTGCCTATAATTATTCCTCTATCTAAATCTTGCATTGCTCCGGCAACAATTTCACTAGCAGAGGCAGTACCCTCATCAATTAAAATAATTAGCTTCCCTTTTTCAAAAACACCATCTTCTGTAGCAAAATAATCTGTACGTGGTTCGTGTAATCCTTTGGTGTAAACTATTAATTTTCCATCGGGCAAA
>JBILPO010000074.1:0-7568 GCA_044373805.1 Pelobium sp. | reverse complement strand
ATGTAGAAACCAACAGCAATGCAGCAATTATTAACTGGAATATGGTAACCACAGCAAGCGCAACTGTATTAAATAGTAACACTATTGAACTTACTCAAAATGGTAAAAAAGTGAGATTAATAGTTGACTTACCTTGTAATAATTTAGTCATGAAAATTACAAGTGGACAAGGATCACAAACTTACGATGCCGCAAATCCTAATGCATTACGTGTGGGTTTTGATTACAGTATGCCTCCAAATACCATCACAAGATTAAAAGTTAGATTAGTGCCTCAGAATTAATTTTACTCCATACGACATCTCAAAACTAAATTTTTTAATCAGATTAAATAATCTTAAGACTTAATTATAAATCAATAATATCTTATAAATGAAATCAATTTTAAATTCTATCATGTTGTTGATAACAGTAACCTTATTATTTGGATGCTTCAACACGGGCAAAAAATTAGAAGAAAAAAAACCTGGTAATGAGTTTGCGATTAAAGAATTCACTTTTGATACTACTATAAATAATAAGAAAGTTTCACTTTTTGTCTTAAAAAGTAATAGTATGGAAGTGCTTTTTACTAATTATGGCGCTCGCATAGTTGGCTTAAATGTTCAGGATAAAAATCGAGTTAAAACAGATGTAGTGGTTGGTTTTAATAATATTCAATCTTATATATCAACTAAAGAAAGATACTTTGGAGCAACAATTGGAAGGTATGGTAATAGAATTAAAGAAGGAAAATTCTCTTTAGATAACAAAGACTACCAAATATCAATTAACAATGGGGTAAATGCGTTACATGGAGGTAAAGAAGGTTTTCAAAATGTAATATGGGATGCAAACCAAAAAAACAAAAACGAAATTGAATTTTCATATATCTCCAAAGATATGGAAGAAGGATTTCCTGGAGAGTTAAAAGTAAAAGTTAGATTTAGTATTAAAAATGATAACGAGTTACTGATAGAATATTCTGCTACAACAAATAAGAAAACAGTGATTAACCTTACCAATCATGCTTTTTTTAATTTAAACGGAGAAGGATCAGGGACTATACTTGACCATAATCTATATATTAATGCAAATGCATTTACTCCAGTTGATAGTACATTAATACCTACTGGTAAAATTGAGGGCATTAAGAATAGCCCATTTGATTTTTCAACTCTTAAGCAAATTGGTAAAGATATAGCGGAAGATAATGAGCAACTAAAATTTGGCAAAGGATACGATCATAATTTTGTTTTGAATAAATCAGAAAAATCAGCTTTAAATTATGCAGCTAAAGTGGTGGGTAATAAAAGCGGAATTGTAATGGAAATTTATACCACCGAACCAGGCTTGCAATTTTATAGTGGTAATTTTATGAAATCTAAAAACACGTTTAAAAATGGTGCTTTAGATGGTTTTAGAACTGCTTTTTGTTTAGAAACACAACATTTCCCTGATTCTCCAAATAATTTAAATTTTCCTTCAACTGTTTTAAATCTAGGTCAGAAGTATGAATCTACCTCAAAATATATTTTTAGTGTAGAGTAGTGAAAACTTTTGTTATTATATGATTTTTTATTCTTAAAATTCTATTAATTAGGTAGTTAGTATTTTATTTTGTTAGTATTAGATAAATCAATTGATATTTTTAATCATTAAATTGATACCCAAAACGAGCTGAAAAGAAATGTAGTTTCTTTTATTTGTTCATTAGTAAGAATTCAAAAATCTCCAAAATTTTTGGCTTTTTTAAACCAATTTGTAAACTAAATATTATGGCGTATAAACATTACCCAAACTTAAAGGAGTTATTTTATAATTTCATGCCTCCATTTTCTAATTTTTTTGGCGCTACTGGAGGCAAAATACCCAACTTCTTGATCTCCAATTCTAATATTTCAATTTATCACATTGTTTAGCAAATAGGTATGAAAAAAAATAACTTTTTAACAAATAGATTGAGTGGTAATTATAATACTTTTAAAGTATTCCTATTAACCATATTCTTTTTAACAAATGCCATTTGCTACTCATTTGCACAAAATAGAACTATTACAGGTGTCATTACTGATCAAATTGGGGCTGTACCTGGGGTGAGAGTTTTTGTGAAGAATAAACAAACCGCAACAACAACAGACAAAAACGGAAATTATAAAATTACTTTGTCTGCTAATGATAAAATTCTTGTTTTTAGTTTTATTGGTTATAACACTCAAGAAATTGATGTTACTGGAAAAAATCTGGTAAATATAAAACTAGAGCAAAGCAGCATTACATTGAATGAAGTTGCTGTTGTTGAAATTGGTTACGGCCAAGTAAAAAGAGCTGATTTGACATCGGCAGTAGGATCAGTTAATATGGCTGATTTGCAAAAAGCTCCTGTACGTTCTTTCGAAGAAGCTTTAGCTGGTCGTGTTGCCGGTGTTCAGGTAACAGGTACAGATGGACAGCCTGGCGAAGGATTAAATATTGTGATTAGGGGAAATAGTTCAGTTAATTATTCTAATAGCCCCTTATATGTAATCGATGGATTTCCAATAGAAAATCCAGACAACAACTCCATTAATCCATCAGATATTGAAAGTATAGATATTCTTAAAGACGCTTCGGCAACAGCTATTTACGGTTCTCGAGGGGCTAATGGGGTGGTAATTATTAATACAAAGAGAGGAAATATTGGTCAGCCTACTGTTGAGTATAACGCTTCTTATGGTATTTCTAGAGTAACCTCGCAAGTAGATTTAATGAATCCGTATCAATTTCTTCAGTTACAATTTGATATTGACTCCAACAGAACAAAAAACTCCTATTTTACAAATGGCAAGACATTAGAAAGTTATAAAGATGTTAAAGGGGTTGATTTTCAGGATTTTTTATTTAGAGATGCTCCATTTTATAATCATGCTATCTCTTTAAAGGGTGGGACCAATAATACCAAGTATTTTTTCTCTGGTTCTTTAACCGGAACAGATGGGGTTTTGATTAATAGTGATTTTAACCGTAAACAAGGGAGATTAAATATTGAGCAAAAAATCAACAATAAATTAAAAGCCTTTGCAAATATTAATTATGCTGATACTTACAGGAACGGAACCATACCAAGAGACCAAACTTCATCTGTGAGTGGAAATGATGCTCGATATAATTTGTTGTACAATGTTTGGAGTTATCGACCTATAAATGGAACAGGTAATTTAGATGATTTAACTGCTGATTTAATTGATGACTCCGATATTGGAGGAAATGCTGGAGTGAGGGTAAACCCAATTTTATCTGCCGAAAATGAATCAAGTAAGTATTATTTAACAGACATAGACATTAATGGATTTCTGGAATATTCTATTACAAATGACCTAAAGCTAAAGGTGACAGCTGGTTTAAGCAGTGATGGAGGCAGGAATGATAGATTTTACAATTCTAATACCCGTTCTGGCAGTCCTTTAACTACACAGGGAATCACTAATGGTGTTAATGGTAGCAGGAATATTAACGAGACCATTATTTACTCGAACGAGAATATTCTTACCTATAGAAAGCGTTTTAACAAAAATCATGATTTGACGTTGGTTGGCGTTTTTTCTCAAAATTACCGTAACGATCGTTCGACTTATCTTTCAGCTAATCTGCTCCCAAACGAAAGTTTGGGAATTGATGACTTAGAAAGCGGCCAAGTTGGTAACAGAAGTTTAACTAATACTCAAAATGCTTTAATTGGTTATGCAGCAAGAGCTAATTATAGCTTGTATAATAAGTATCTTTTCAATGTCAACTTTAGGGCCGATGGGTCATCAAAATTTAAGGAGCAGTACGGTTTTTTCCCTTCTGCATCTTTTGCTTGGAGATTGAGTGAAGAGAAATTCATCAAGAATATAAAGGCAATTTCAAATGCCAAATTCAGAATTAGCTACGGAAGCACCGGAAATAATAGAATAGGTGATTTTGATTATTTATCTAGAATTGGAACAAATGTAAACAGAGGTTTTGTAGGTTTTGGAAGCGTACTATCAACTGCATTTTACCAATTAACTTTAGGTAACGAAGATTTAAAATGGGAAACAACTAATTCGTTTGATACAGGATTTGAAATTGGACTTTTTAGAAATAAAATTAATTTAGAGGTTGATTATTATAATAAAACTACCTCAGATTTGCTTTTTCTTTCTAGGATAGCACCTAGCAGTGGTTTTAGTACTGTGACCAGAAACATTGGGAAAACCAATAATAGTGGTTTTGAGTTTACCGTAACTACAAATAATTTTAAAAGCAAATCATTTAGCTGGACAAGCAATTTTAATATTTCATTTAACAGAAATAAGTTAGTTGCATTATCAGACCCTAGCCAGCTTTCGTTGGTATCAATAATAGGTAGTTTTGATCAGAATTTTAATACTGGTTCTTACATCGCAAAGGTTGGAAATCCTATTGCTCAAATGTATGGATATGTGTATGAAGGAAATTATCAATATTCTGATTTTTATCAATCGCCTAGTGGAGCCTACCTATTAAGGAATGATGTAGTAGCTCCTGATGGAGGATTAACTGCTGCTTTTAGGAATACTGTACAGCCCGGAGATCCAAAATATAAAGACGTAAATGGAGATGGCGTTGTAAATGATTTTGACCTTACTGTAATTGGCAACCCAAACCCTGATTTTATTGGAGGACTTTCAAATAATTTTAACTTCAAAAACTTTGATTTAAATGTTTTCTTACAATTTTCTTATGGTAACGATATTTTAAACGCAAACAGACTTCAACTTGAAAGACCATCTCTATACGCTTATAATCAATTTGCATCATATACAAACAGATGGACACCCACTAACCCAAGTAATTATGCCCCAAGAGTTTTAGCCCTTGGAGCCAACGTTTTTAGCAGTAGAGTTATCGAAGATGGGTCTTTTATAAGATTAAAGACCGTTTCTTTTGGGTATAACGTACCAACAAAGTTTTTGAAAAAATTTGATATCAAATCATTGAGAGTATTCTCTTCAGCTCAAAATTTAATCACCCTAACTAATTATTCAGGTCCAGACCCCGAAGTTAATACTAAAGGATTTGGACTAACGCCAGGATTTGATTTTTCTGCCTATCCTCGGTCATTAACAGTTACAATGGGTTTAAATGTTAGTTTTTAATCAAAAAGATATGAAAAAGATTAAGTTATTTATTTTAGGTTTTGCCATTTTGCTTAGTGCCAATGGTTGTAACGATAAATTGGATTTAACGCCAAAAGATTTCTTAACACCACAGAATTATTTTAACAATCAAAATGATTTAAATAGTGCTTTAACAAGCGTTTATAACTCTTTAAACGAGCAGGCTACCTATTCTGATTTTTATCAGTATATGTATTCTGGAACTGATGAGTCTATTATTAATACTCGCTTAACAGAAAATGCGGTGCCGTCCACTTATACCGCTAATGCTAACAGTACATATATTTCTGGTTTTTGGACTGTTTGGTACGAAGGTATCAATAGGGCAAACCTTTTGTTAGAAAATATTGATAGACCCAAAGGTATATCAGATGGCGAAAGAAATACCATTAAAGGAGAAGCTATATTTTTGAGAGCATATTATTATTTTATGCTTACCCAATGGTTTGGTGATGTGCCTTTAAAATTAAATTCTACCAAAAATGCAGAGGCTGATATGGCTTTCACCTCTTCAAAAAATGTGTATGATTTTATCATTAATGAAATGACTACTGCCGAAGGATTATTAATCAATCAACAGTCATCTAGCTTGTTATACAATGAAAGGGTAACTCAAACAGTTGTTCAAGGGTTACTGGCAAGGGTTTGTTTGTATGCAGCCGGAGAGCCATTAAATGACACAAAAAGATACGCTGATGCATTAGCATGGGCAAAAAAAGTACAAGCTTCAGGCCAACACAATCTAAATCCAGATTTCCAACAAGTTTTTATTAATCACTCGGCTGATTTATATGATAACACTAACCGCGAAAGTATGTGGGAAGTGAGTGGAGTTCATGTGCCATCATTAGTTTCTTTAAGAGAAGGTACTAATTCTAGGGTTGAACAAACAAATAACCAAAACATACTTGGACAAGGCTCAGGTTTTGCCAGGGCTACAGCCGGTTTATATTATGCTTATGAAGAGGGAGATTTAAGACGAGATTGGACTTTGGTCCCATACAGATACACAGGTGGAAATGCGATTACTCTTCCAACAGAAAATTATTACACTTTTACTGATTCAAAATGGGAAAGAGAATCAGGTAAATGGAGGAGAAAGTACGAAGTTCAGTTGCCTAGAGCTCAGAATAGCACACCTAAGAATGTCCCAATTATTAGATACTCTGATGTGTTGTTGATGCTGGCCGAGGCAGAATACGAAGTTAACGGGGCAACAGCGACAGCTATTAATGCTGTAAACGAAGTGAGAAGAAGAGCTTTCGGTATTACCAGAGGTTCTAAAGCTGTAGCTAGTATTACCATTGTTAACGGGGGTTCGGGCTATACTTCAACACCAACTATCTCTTTTACCGGAGGCACCAGAATACAAAGACCTGATGGTCCTTATGGCGCCTTACCCAATGTCGATCCCAGAGCTACTGTAACAATATCAGGCGGAAGAATTACTAGGGTAAATTTACTTTTAATGGGTGAAGGCTATGTTACACCACCAACTGTTGTCATTTCGGGTACAAACCAAACAGCAAGTTTAAGAGCCGAATTGATGAGCAATTCAGATCTAAGCCCAAGTAAAACCACCGGAGATGCATTTAAGAAAGCCATAAGAGAGGAAAGATTAAAAGAATTGGCTTTTGAAATTTTTAGAAGGCAAGATTTAAAAAGATGGGGAATATTAATCTCCACTGTAAAAAATGTTGCAAACGAAGTAACCAATGGTAGTACTGTGCTAGTGGGAGGACAGCCACTTTATCCTGGTAGTACCAATGCTGGTGTTATTAGTAGGTTTGTTTTACCCGGAACTAATATTTCTACAAAGGATCTATTTCTTCCTGTTCCTTCAATAGAATTAACCTATAATAAACTGGCTAAACAAAATCCTGGATTTTAAATCTCATAAAATGAAAAAGTTTAACAATTATTTACTCTTACTATTAGTGATTCTGTCTACTATCTCCTGTCAGAAGAATGAAGTAGATGCCCCTTCAAAATTTGAAGTAAGCATTAATAGCCTAAGCATTAAAGCTGGTGATACTGCTAAGTTTACAATTTCAGGTGATGCGGAATCTATTCTTTTTTACTCTGGCGAACAGGGTAACAATTACTCGTTAAGAGACATCTTAAATACTGAAGATGGCAAGCCGGAAATGTCTTTTAACAGTGCGGTTAATCTTGGAGAAACCACCATAGGAAATCAAAATTTATCTATTATGTTATCTACCGACTTTAATGGTAAATACAATAAAGAGGATATATTAAAAGCAACTTGGACGGATATTACAGCAAAGTTCATCTTGCCAACAATTGCTGCAACATCTACTTTGTCTGGCTCAGTTGATTTAAGTGAATACAAGGTTAATGGGAAATCAATGTATGTTGCATTTAAATATGTTTCAATAAATCCAGCTTTATTTAGACAGAGACTGT
>JBILPO010000073.1:0-7658 GCA_044373805.1 Pelobium sp. | reverse complement strand
CTTTAAAAGGTTTGTTTATTATTTGTATAGAGAATGTTTCCCATTTACCTTTTAATTGATTGGTAATTGAGGGGTTATTCTTTGCTAGGTCCTTAATTAATATGGAGTTGTCTACAGTGCCGGCAATAATCATGTAGTCTTCTTTAGCTTCATTTTGCCTAGCTATTTTTGGAGCAATTTCTGAGATGCTGAGGATATCATTCTTAAATGCCGTTGCTGCAATATGTACAACACTCTCTTCTTGCTTATCTATATAAATGGAAGTGGCTTGTCTGTTTTGTACTATTGGGAAATCTTTCTCCATTATTTTTACTGGAGAAGCTGAAGCTAAGTTTCCAGTAAGTAAGATGAGATAAGCTATGATAAAGAATATTTTAGGGCTTAATTTCATAACGGTATAATGCGTAAGAATTAGGGTTTGAAAGTTTAAAATTGATTTCGCCATTTTGGCCAGAAACTGCATTGAAAGTTTTGCCATAGCCAAGAACTGCTTCTAAAGAAACTTTAGTTCCTGTTTTAAACCAAGTTTTTATATTTAAAGAGGTTTGATTATTGTTTTCTCGGTAAACCATAATATAGCCTTTGTTTTTATTCAATGATTGAAAACCGGTCCAACTTTTTCCGTCTGGTTCATTCCCGATAGGGAATATATTTCCTTGATGAATATCAGCTTGAATGGATTTATATTTTTTAACCAGAGGCGAAATTTTAAAAGCTTCTTCAGGTAATCCCGAAGCTTCAAACCAAGCTAAAGGCTGCGCCATCATGGTAATTGCAAATAAATATTCAAATGAATATTCTGCAGGTGCTAAAGGATCATTTGGGTATTTGTCTTTGTTCCTGAAATTATTTAGAAACTCTATTTGAAGGTTTTGAGAAGGAACATACTTAGAAAGCATCCATAAATTACGCAGCGTCCAAAATGGATAATAATTGCCATAATCTGTATATCGGTTCTCTAAGAAAATATTTCCATACTCATTAAAATAATGATAGCCATAACGTTTCCCAGCGGTTACATCTAGGTTGAAAACAGCCACATCTTTTGTCGCCGATAAAACAGAATCGAACATTTTACGAAGATTTACATCACCGAGTTTAGTTTCAACCTGCACTCCATCAATTTTAAAGGTTCTGATTCCATATTCTTTATAAAGATGAATAAGTGCCCCAGCATCTTTTTGCCAGTTGGCATAATCATCTTCCTTACTCGGATTAAACCACAAACAAACTTCAATACCTGCTTTTTTACCCGCTTCAACTATTGGTTTTAAGCCATTAGGAAACTTCTTTTCATCAGGCAGCCAATAGGAGGGATTGTCCCATATTTTATTAAAAGAACCACCAGCAAACGCGGAGTTAGCCGATTTACCAGATTGCCAACCGTCATCAATTTGAAAATGTGAAATCCCTAATTTTTGGCCGGCTTTAATCTCTTTCAATGTAAACTCTTCTCCAACGCTCTTATCTTGATTTCTATCGCCCCAGGTATTGAGCATTATCATGTTGTCTCGTTGTTTTTCGTGAATACGAATATTATTTTGATAATTACGAATGGCACTTAACTGTTCATAATCATCACCCTTAAAAACACCTGTCACCACACCATAACAACGTATCCATTGATTTTTATTAAGCTCATTGGCATCTATTCCAATTCCGGTCACATTAATTTCTCCTGTTCTTACTATAAAATCAAAACCAGGATAATTAAGTTGTGCTTCTGAAGTTGGCGATTCTTTTAAGATAAATAAACCATGATCTTGAAGTTGATTATTGATCAATAAAATATTGCCAGCTAGTTGACTCTCTCCACGGTAAGCCCACTGTATTTTTTCGTCTACTAAGTTGTTATTACGGTCGGTAATATCATAAAACTGAACGGCTTTTACTTTCCAGTGCTTACTCGGTAAGTTTAACCTTTCAATAACCATAGCCTTTACTTGGTCGGTCTTTATAGCGGCTTGTGTTTCTATGTTTTGTAAACTCCCTTTACTTTTTACCTGAGTGTTCCACGATCCTTCAAACTCACCTTTTAAATAATAATCACAAGCTATAGCAGGTGAATTAGGATAAATTCTGAATACTTTTTTTAC
This sequence comes from Pelobium sp., assembly GCA_044373805.1. Taxonomy (GTDB): domain Bacteria; phylum Bacteroidota; class Bacteroidia; order Sphingobacteriales; family Sphingobacteriaceae; genus Pseudopedobacter. The sequence goes on along the minus strand of JBILPO010000073.1, from coordinate 5,562 downwards.
GTAGAGTTTTCCAAATAAAACAGTGACATCTACCCTAAGATAAGCAGTAGATATTGCTGTTTGAGCGACTTCAACGGACTCAAAAGTCCCGTTTTTGGGCTTATCTTCTCCCGGGAAAAAGCTATCTGGTTTATTATTATTTAGCTTCCATTTATAATTTGAAGCCTTATCTGTGATTGAAGTGCTGATGATATTGCCTCCATTCCAAAGATATTTACGACTAATCAACTCATTTTCAATAGTTAAGGTGTCGTTTTTAAGTGATGCCTTACAAGTTGTTGTTACGCTGGAATATGCTTTTAAAATGGGCGTAGCAAAGCATATGAAATATAATATTACTCGAAATTCTCTTTTCATAACTATCCTGTATAATTACCAACCAAAATTTTGATCACCAAAACCACTATTTAAGGATAGTTCTATTTGTGGAATTGGAAGTAACAGGTGTCTTTCTGCTACGTTTTCAAAAGTTCTAGCTACAATAGCTTTTCCTGGCCAAGCCGGACCACTTGTTATTCCGTTAGTGTTTACATCAACAATTTCATCCTGCATCAACTTTAAAAAATCACCCCAACGTATTAAATCTAATTTGCGAATGCCTTCAAAAGCTAATTCTTTAAATCGCTCATTTTTTAATGCGTTTAAAAAATCTATTTCATTGAGGTTAGCGGATAAATCTGCTAATGGGTTAGCGGTATTAATTTCCAATCCTAAAGCTCTACGTCTTACCTGATTTATTGCTTTGTAAGCCGCTATATTTGGTCCACCATTTACAATATTACTCGCTTCGGCATACATTAATAATACATCAGCATACCTCAATAATGGGAAATTAGTTGGTCCAAAATTTTTGTTTTTTGGAGATAATAGCTGTAATTCTCTTCTGTATTTACCTATATAACGCCATTTATTTGTAGTTGGGTAATTTGTTTTAGCTACCCCTTTATTGCCCGTATATGTAAATGGTGAAATATTCCAATCTCTGCGTTTATCTGTAGCACTATAAGCGTTATAAAATTTTGCTGTGGATAAAATAAGTCCATAAGAGTATCCTACGGGATTTTCATCAGAATTTAGTATTCCAAATGCCGAAACAAAATTCTCAGTTTCATTGTAAGTAGTGCCAATGCCATTTCCTGAGAATTCTACTTCCCAAATGCTCTCATGAATATCATATTTATCCTGAAGATAGTTTATAAACACTTGAGTATAATCTGCATTGAGATAATGAATATTTGTATTTATTAGTTTTTCTGACCACTGTAAAGAGAGTGTGTATTTTGCGGGATCATTAACCCTACCAGCAGCATGGAGGCAAACTTTAGCTAATATTCCTTGAATTGCAGATTTTGAAACTCTTCCACTTCCACTTTCAGCAATCCCCATTACCAAAGCTTCGGCCGTAGTCATATCTGTGATGATTTTCTCATAAATATCTTTTGCAGGAGTCTTTTTTATGGAAATTTCCGATAAAGAACCAGAAGGTTGCAATTTTAAGGGAACATCTCCCCAGTTTGTTACTAAAATGAAATAGAAATATGACCTAAGAAAAAGTGCTTGTCCTCTAATCACATCTTTTGCTTCTTGTGAGGCATCAGCTTTGTCAATATTCTTTAACAATAAGTTTGCTCGCTCTATTCCTTGGTATAAGCTCGTCCAAGAATTAGCAACATTAGCATCTGACGCATCATTATTATAGAAATAAGGGAGCACTCCTGTAGAAGCTCTACAAAATCCTTCGTCGGTTGCTAAGCCCAATTCCAATATTAAATTTCTGCCATAAACACCACGCTGACCCAAGATATCATAAACACCAACAAGCGCTGTGTTTAATTCTGTCTCTGTTCTATAATAAGTTTCAGGCGAAATAAAATCTTGGGGAAGTGTTGTTATAAATTTCTCACAAGAGGTGAACGTACCCGAAAACAGAATAGAAAATATAATTAGAATTTTTTTCATTGCTAAGTTTTTTAATAATTTAAAAAGTGACATTTAGACCAACCACAACAGTTCTTGGTCTTGGATAGGCTGAAAAATCGAATCCTTGAACAATTGCCGAACTGAAAGTTGCAACCTCAGGATCTGAACCACTATATTTTGTCCAGGTGTATAAATTTTGAGCAGAAGTATAGAGTCTTACATTTTTGATTTTAACCTTGCTAAGTAATTTGAAAGGTAAATTATAGGAGAATGAAACCGTTTTTAATCTTAAAAATGATCCGTCTTCAATTGTACGATTTGAATACACTCTAGGTCCACCTCCTGCGGTAGTATAATAAGTATTATTTTGATTCTCTGGCGACCAACGATTGGCATAAGAGGCAAACATATTTAATCCGGTAGTTCCAACTAATCCTTCAAAAATTAAACGATTGGCATTCATAATATCATTTCCGTAACTGAATTGCATGAAAACGTTTAATTCAAAGTTTTTATAGGTAAAATTATTACTTAGGCCACCTGTAAAATCGGGATTTGGATTACCAATCACTTGTCTATCCAAATCATTAACCACTAAGTTTCCATCTGTATCTTGGTATTTAATATGCCCAGGTTTAATTTGGCTTGCAGAGCTTCCATTAGTGGTTACGCCTGATTTCAATACATAATTACCTGGCGTAGGCTCATCAAAATCAGCATATTGATAATTACCTACCCAATTAAAGCCATAAAAAACACCAATAGGTTGTCCTATTTTGGTTATGTAAGGAGAGGCTCCGTTGTATCTCACATCAAAACCTACACTTGTGAAATATTCCTCTTGATTATCAGTAAGAGAAAGTACTTTATTTCTGTTAAATGAGATGTTAAAATTCGAATTCCAATTAAAAGCTTTTCCTTCTATGTTTTGAGTGTTTAATGTGAATTCTAAGCCCCTGTTTTGGACAGAACCTATATTTCTAAAAGCTCTTGAGTAGCCAAAGGAAGGTGGCAACTGCGCTAAGAGCAATAAATCATCAGTTTTTTTATTATAAATTTCAGTAGTTAAAGAAATGCGATTTTTTAATAAGGAAACATCAATAGCTAGATTTAGCTCTTTAGAAGTCTCCCATTTTAAATTTGGGTTACCAATTGCACCAGGAACTATTCCTTTTAATATTTGATCAGAAAAGCTGTAAGAATTACTTATTGGAAAATTTAATGTACTTAGATAAGCGAAATCTGAAACTCTGTTGTTGCCTATTGCGCCATAACTCAATCTCAACTTTCCATCAGATAGTAAACTAAAATCTTTAAATAATTTTTCTTTAGAAAAATTCCATGCTAGTGCTGCTGAAGGAAAATATCCCCATCTATTACCTCCTGAGAACTTAGAAGATCCATCGGCCCTAAAAGTGGTGGTTATAATGTATTTTGACTTATAATTATAGATAAATCTGCTTAAGTAGGACTGAAGTTTATTAATTGAATTGGCAGATGATATAGAAAAAGGAGTGCCTTCATCTAACCCGCTTAAACCCAAACTTTCATTTGGTATTAATATAGCGCCGGCACCATATTGTTTAGAAATATTAGATTGAATAGTATATCCAACTAATGCATTTAGCGAATGAACCTTATTGAATCTCTTATAGTAAGTTAATGTATTCTCATTGGTGAAATAGGATAGATTATTAAACGTGATAGAGCCATTTACTCCGTTCCCACCAGCTGAAGTTAAAGGACTACCAGAACGGGTTTGGGAGTTGTTAAAAATGTTATACTCCATATTACTTTTTCTGTAAACCCCTGTGGCTTTAAATGTGAAATCATTTAAGAAAGAATATTGGATGTAGGTATTTGCCTGCATGTCTGAATTGATCCTGTCTCGCAATTCGTTATTCACACTTAGAATAGGATTCCACCGAGTGTCAGTAGGTAAATCTTCGCCATTTTCAAGTAAATCACTTAAATTATCTTTTCCATTTGTTGGTCTTCTACCCCAAATATTAAACATTAAGGAGTTTGCACTAGATACTGCTACAGGTGTTCCGTAACTTTTTTGAGAACTATAATTGATATTTACACCTGCTTTTAATTTAGGTGAAATTACCTGATCAATGGATAAACGACCTTGTTGACGGTTAATTCCTGAATTAATGATTACCCCTTCATTTGCCGTAATTGAACCAGACATTGAATATTTGGTTTGTAAAGTACCCCCTCTTAAAGAAAGGTTATAATTTTGAAAAGGAGCAGATTGATACAATTGATCTTCCCAATCTATACTGGTTTCTTTTTTATAATCTTCTAATGTTTTGGTGCTGCTCAAATAGGCGGCTGGTGCCAAAACAGGATCAACTTCTAATTGATATTTAACAAATTCATAGGCATTCATACTATTCACTCGTTGAATTACATTTTGGAAGCCATAGTAAGAATCATAATTAAGAACAGGAGCGCCAAGCTTTCCTTGTTTTGTGGTAATTAAAACCACTCCGTTTGCTCCTCTAGATCCATAAATTGCTGCTGATGAAGCATCTTTCAATACTTGAATAGATTCTATATCTGCGGGGTTTAAGCTGTTATTGTCAGGATTTTCTATTGGAAAGCCATCAATCACATAAAGTGGAGAATTATCCTGTGTAATAGAGCTTTGCCCTCTAATAATGATGTTAGAAGCCGAACCTGGTTGTCCATCTAAAGAAGTTACTTGTACGCCAGCCACGCGGCCAGCTAAAGCCTGTTCAAAAGATACTACTGGCGCTTTACTTAATTCGGTAATATTTACAGTCCCTACAGATCCTGTAAGGTCTTTTCGTTGAACTTCACCATATCCAATTACCACCACTTCATTTAGGCTATTGATGTTTTCAACCATTCGTATTTTGAGATTTACTTGAGACTTAATTACTATTTCTTGGGTCTTAAAAGCGATATCTGAAAACACTAAAACAGCATTTGGAGCCCTAATGATGATGGAAAACTCGCCTTTTGCATCTGTAATAGTTTTTTTCGTTGAATTTTTTTCAGTGACAGTCACTCCAGATAGTAAGTTGTTTTGATCATCAGTAACAGTGCCTTTTACGGTAAGTTGTTGTGCATAAAGGCTTCCTATTTCATTAAAAATAAGAAACAGCACCAAAATTGGGATGAATATTTTTTTAATAAATAGCTTATCAAATCTGTTTTGCAAAAGATTAGGTCTTAAAATAAAATCTCTCATCATCGTATTTAAGTTGGTGGTCATTTTTGGCTTTCTGGTTACAAAAAATTATATCTATTATTTGTGTGCTAGTTTCTCTTTTAGTCTCATGATTTCTACTCCCGCCATAATTACTGGCCCAAGCCCATGTATATCATTAAGAGGAGTTGGTCTGTCATAATAATATTTCAGACTGGTACTTGTACCTGTACCTTTTGAAATATTTTTTACTTTTCCATCCTGAGTAATCATTGTTTTTACTCCATTCCAGCCAGAGAGGGCGAGATCTGCATATATTTCATCCAACCATCCATTATTGATGCCTGCAGCAACAGCATAAGTGAACATGGCGCTAGAAGATGTTTCTAAAAATGAATTTTCTTTGTTTAATAACTGATGCCATAAGCCAGTGTTGCTCTGGTATTTTGAAAACCCTA
>JBILPO010000072.1:0-7685 GCA_044373805.1 Pelobium sp. | reverse complement strand
CATCAGCAGCTTCACCTGTTGGAGCTTCTTGCTCACCACCTTGAGTAGCTTTGTACATATCTTCAGATGCAGCAGCCCAAGCAGTATTTAAAGCTTCAGAAGCAACATCAATATCAGCAAAGCTTCTGGCAGCGTAAGCATCTTTCAATGTTGTTAAAGCAGCTTCAATTGGTGCTTTTTTATCTGCCGGAATTTTATCTCCGTATTCTTTAATTTGCTTTTCTGTAGAGAAAATTAAAGCGTCAGCAGCGTTAATTTTATCAGCTTCTTCTTTGGCTGTTTTATCAGACTCGGCGTTAGCTTCTGCTTCTTCTTTCATTTTCTTGATATCCTCATCAGATAAACCAGATGAAGCTTCAATTCTAATTTTTTGCTCTTTACCAGTTGCTTTATCTTTTGCACCTACGTGTAAAATACCGTTAGCATCAATATCAAAAGTAACTTCTACTTGAGGAATACCACGTGGCGCTGGTGGAATACCATCTAAGTGGAAACGACCAATGGTACGGTTATCTTTTGCCATAGGACGCTCACCCTGTAAGATATGAATCTCAACAGATGGTTGGTTGTCTGATGCAGTAGAGAAAGTCTCTGATTTTTTAGTTGGAATAGTAGTGTTAGACTCAATTAATCTTGTCATTACACCGCCCATAGTTTCAATACCTAAAGAAAGAGGTGTTACGTCTAATAATAAAACGTCTTTTACTTCTCCTGTTAATACACCACCTTGAATAGCAGCACCAATAGCCACAACTTCATCAGGGTTTACACCTTTAGATGGAGATTTACCGAAGAATTTTTCAACCGCTTCTTGTATAGCTGGCATACGAGTAGAACCACCTACTAAAATAATTTCGTCAATATCTGAAGTAGACATTCCCGCATTTTTTAATGCAGATTTACATGGATCAATAGTACGTTTAATTAGATCGCTAGCTAAAGATTCAAATTTTGCTCTTGATAAGTTACGCACCAAATGTTTAGGTCCGCTAGCATCAGCAGTAATGTATGGTAAGTTAATTTCAGTTGAAGTAGCACTAGATAATTCAATCTTAGCTTTTTCTGCAGCTTCTTTTAAACGTTGTAAAGCCATTGGATCTTTCACTAAATCCATACCGTATTCGGTTTTAAATTCAATTGCTAACCAATCAATAATTACTTGGTCAAAATCGTCACCACCTAAATGGGTATCACCGTCAGTAGATTTTACTTCAAAAACGCCATCACCTAATTCAAGGATAGAAACGTCATGAGTACCACCACCACAGTCAAAAACCACAATTTTCATGTCCCTATTGGTTTTATCTAAACCATAAGCTAATGCTGCGGCAGTTGGCTCGTTAATAATTCTTCTCACTTTTAAACCAGCAATTTCACCGGCTTCTTTAGTCGCTTGGCGTTGTGCATCGTTAAAATAAGCAGGAACTGTAATAACAGCTTCTGTTACTTCATGACCTAAAAAGTCTTCAGCAGTTTTCTTCATTTTTTGAAGAACCATTGCAGAAATCTCTTGAGGCGTATATTTACGGTCATCAATTTCCACTCTTGGAGTGTTGTTATCTCCTTTAACAACTTTATAAGGTACACGACTAACTTCTTTAGTCACCTCATTAAAGCTGTTACCCATAAAACGCTTAATCGAGTAAATGGTCTTCGTGGGGTTAGTAATTGCCTGGCGTTTTGCAGGATCACCAACTTTACGTTCTCCACCTTCTACAAATGCAACAATAGATGGTGTTGTGCGTTTACCTTCACTGTTTGCTATAACTACAGGTTCATTACCTTCCATTACAGATACACAGGAATTGGTCGTTCCCAAGTCGATTCCGATAATTTTTGACATGTTTATATTCTTTTATTAATTACAAAATTCTATTTGATGTGTAATTAACAAGCCTTGTGCCAATAGATAACTGGCAGAAAATCCTCTTAAGCTGGCAGTAAATCAATCTCAAATAAACAGGATGAAGTAAAATAGCAGTGACAGCTTGTCAGATTACCCCGCTCAAAGGTCATATGGTTTTAGAAAAGCAAAAGCCGTGTTTCTATACTTAAGATAGCCCCGCCATACGCTGTATCTTTTTTTTAAAGCAAAAAAAGGATGCCGCTCCTGTCTGGTTTATTTATCAGGTTTCTTCTTTTTTTAACCAACAAAAAAATATAAAGCATAAAAAAAGTGATAGTCTTTTGCAGCTATCACTTTAAATAAAATATTTTTAATTGTTAAATACGCTTGTCATTTAATCTCATCACATCTTTTATTAAAAAAATAAGGAATCCTTTAATCAGCTGAATTTGTTTCATGTTCATGTTTTTGGATAAATAGATGTACAAATATGATAAAATAAGGTGGCTTTTATTGAAAAATTTCACAAAAACCTTAAAATACCAAAAAGTGGGTAGTGGCATTTATCAACATTAATCTCAAAGTATTGCACATCATCAAACATCTTTCTATTTTAGCACCGATGGAAAATTTTATTGTTTCGGCTAGAAAGTATAGACCAGTGCTATTTGATAGTGTAGTTGGACAACAACACATTACCAATACGCTAAAAAATGCCATCAAAAATAATCAGTTAGCACAAGCTTTTCTTTTTTGTGGGCCTAGAGGGGTTGGTAAAACTACTTGCGCCCGTATTCTTGCAAAATCAATTAACTGCACCAACCTTACTGATACGCATGAAGCCTGTGGTGTATGTGATTCTTGCAATTCTTTCCAAAATGGAAATTCTTTTAACGTTCATGAATTAGATGCCGCTTCTAATAACTCAGTAGATGATATTCGTAGCCTTATAGATCAGGTTCGTATTCCACCACAAGCCGGAAAATTTAAAGTTTATATTATAGATGAGGTACACATGCTTTCGCAAAGTGCCTTTAATGCTTTTCTAAAAACATTAGAAGAACCACCTTCTTATGCTATTTTTATTTTAGCAACCACAGAAAAACATAAAATTTTACCTACTATTTTATCTCGTTGTCAAATTTTTGATTTCAACAGAATAAGAGTAGAAGATATGGCTAACCATTTAGCCAGCATAGCAACAAAAGAAGAAATAGCTTTTGATATTGACGGCTTACATCTGATTGCCCAAAAAGCTGATGGCGGCTTAAGAGATGCTCTTTCTATGTTTGATCAGATTGTGAGTTTCTCTAACCGTTCTGTAAACTATCAGGCAGTAATAGATAATTTAAACATCTTAGATTATGATTATTACTTTAAGATTACCGATTTCCTTTTAGCACAAAACACACCCTCAGCATTATTACTTTTCGACGAAATTTTAAATAATGGTTTTGATGGAAACCACTTTATTACAGGCTTATCCAATCATTTTAGAAATGTTTTAGTTTGCAAGGATGCCGCTACCATACAACTTTTAGAAGTAAGCGAAAGCATTAAGTTGAAATATTTAGAGCAAGCCAAGCAAGCACATGCATCATTTTTATTAAGTGCTTTAAATATCAGTAACCAATGTGATTTAAACTACAGAATTAGCAAAAATCAGCGGTTACAGGTAGAACTCACGCTCATAAAAATAAGTCATTTAGCCCAGGCTTTGCAATTAAGTCAATCAGAAAATGTTCAGCTTTTAGCCGAGCAATTAAAAAAAAAACCTGAAACAGTTTTAGCTGAAGTCCCTGCCGAAAACAAAAAACCTGTAGAAACTTCGCTAAAGCCAGCGCCAAATATTATTCCTCAAATTCCTAAAACAGACCCTAAGCCTAAAGAAAAGACCGAAGAGGTAGAGGTAGAAACCAAGTCTGTTGCACCTAAATCATTTTTGCCCAAAAGCGGTAACGCTACGCTTATCCCTAATTTAAATAATCCTAATAGTATAAAAACTAAGGAAGAGAAAGAGGTTGAGATTATAGAGGTAACAGGACATGAAAAAGAAGATTTCACTCAAGAAGATTTCATAGAAGCCTGGGTGAACTACTCAAAGCTGGTGAAATCTGAAAATAAAATGAGTTTGGTAACCTTGATGGATAACTACACTCCCACCCTAAAAGAAAACTTTGTTATAGAATTACAAATAGAAAGCAAGTTTCAAGCTGGAGAGCTATTGCATGAAAAAACAGGCATTCTTAATTACCTAAGAACCCAATTACATAATTTCTCTATTCAATTAGAAACTGTAATTGTAGAACAAATGGAAAATAAAAAGCCTTATACTTCTACAGATAAGTATTTGTTTATGGTAAAGAAAAATCCAAAATTAGAAGACTTTAGAAAAACTTTTAATCTGGATTTAGATTAGAAGCTATTTTTTAAATTTAGGATAACCTTCTTCATCTAAATCATCCCTACCATCTTCTGGTGTTTGACTTAATTCTTCATCTAATTCATTTATTTTTAAAGAATCATCTGTGGTCAGGTGCATAGCTAATTTCTCTACCTCATTTTCTAAAGAAAGGTTTTTATCATACTCATTACCCACATAAGGGTTGGCCTGGTCATAATCAGAATTCATATCTTCTCCCCCATCAGCCGCAGTATCATAAGGATTTTCATGCTGGTAATCTTCATCCTCAGATTCCACATCTAACTCAAAACTATTTTCTTTCTCATTATATTTAAGATTTTGAGCTTCATTGTCTCTTAAATCAGATTCCCCGTTCCTGTTGAAACGTTCGTCTCTACTGTTTTTTGGTGTATTTTTCATAATCATCAATTTTATATAGAAAACACTACCAGAAATATGCCAATATTAAAAAACTTAATAAAACATTTATAATTAAGTCATGCTGTTTAAAATCAAAAACTTATCTTTACGCCTCTTGAAATTTTGAATACAGAAAACTATAAATTATGAGTAAAATCAAAGTTGCTAACCCAGTTGTAGAGTTAGACGGTGACGAAATGACCAGAATTATCTGGAAATTCATTAAAGATAAATTGATCTTCCCTTACCTTGATCTAGATATTAAATATTATGATTTAGGAATGGAATATCGTGATGCAACCGATGACCAAGTTACTATAGATGCGGCAAATGCCATTAAACAGTACGGTGTTGGTATCAAATGCGCTACTATTACACCTGATGAAGCTAGAGTTAAAGAGTTTGGTTTAAAACAAATGTGGAGATCTCCAAACGGAACCATTAGAAATATTTTAGATGGAACTGTTTTTCGTGAGCCAATTGTAATGAGCAACGTCCCTCGTTTAGTTCCCAACTGGACAGCACCAATTTGTATTGGTCGTCATGCTTTTGGAGATCAATACAGAGCTACTGATTTTGTCACCAAAGGAAAAGGAAAATTAACTGTAAAATTTGAAGGTGAAGACGGAACTGTTCAAGAATTTGAAGTTTTTAACTTTAAAGGAGACGGTGTTGCTTTAGCCATGTATAACACAGACGAAAGTATTTTTGGCTTTGCAAGATCTTGTTTTAATCAAGCATTAAGCAAAAAATGGCCTTTATACCTTTCTACTAAAAATACCATTTTAAAGAAATACGACGGACGTTTTAAAGATATTTTTGAAGAAGTTTATCAAAATGAATTCAAAGCCGCTTATGCCGATGCAGGTATAACTTATGAGCATCGTTTAATTGATGACATGGTTGCTTCTGCATTAAAATGGAACGGTAATTTTGTTTGGGCTTGTAAAAATTATGATGGCGATGTGCAGTCTGATACAGTGGCTCAAGGTTTTGGATCTTTAGGTTTAATGACTTCTGTATTAATCACCCCAGATGGTAAAACTATGGAGTCTGAAGCAGCACATGGCACAGTTACGCGTCATTATCGTGATCACCAAAATGGAAAACCAACTTCTACCAATCCAATTGCATCTATTTTTGCATGGACAAGAGGTTTAGAGTTCCGTGGAAAATTAGATAATAACCAAGAGTTGATTAATTTTTGCCAGGCTTTAGAGCAAGTTTGTATTGAAACTGTAGAAAGTGGCAAAATGACTAAAGATTTAGCGGTTTGTATCCACGGAAATAAAGTAACAAAAGATCAATATTTAAATACCGAAGATTTCTTGGCCGCTATAGATGAAAATCTACAAGCTAAACTAAGATAACCCTCAAAAAAAATAATAAAAACTAAAAAGCTTGAGTTAAAAAACTCAGGCTTTTTTTATATTTAATCTTTATAGTAACGCTATGAAAGAGAATAAAAAATTAGGCGAATTAGCATCAACATCAATTTGCGGAAACGACATCAGCTCTTCGGTGCTGTATGTATCTGCTTTGGCCATCAGTTTTGCAGGTCAGTATGCCTGGATTACACTTTTAATTGTTGCCGTTGTACTCTTTTCTTTTAGAAAAATTTACGGTGAAGTAGTTGGCGCTTTACCCTTAAATGGAGGTGCATATAATGCGCTGTTAAATACCACTAACAAGTCTATGGCTTCCTTGGCAGCTTGTTTAACCTTGCTTTCTTACATGGCTACGGCCGTAATTTCTGCTAATGAGGGGATGCATTATTTACACCACCTTATTCCTTCTTTGCCCATCATCATATCCACAATTATCTTATTGGCAATATTTGCGGGCTTAACCATTATGGGTATTACCGAATCTGCAAAGGTGGCTATTGGTATCTTTATATTTCACCTCACTACCATGGTGGTATTAATAGCGGCTATGGTGATATATGTTTCTCAAACTGGTTTTGATATACTTATTCAAAATTGGAAAAATCCTTTACCTGAAGGAAGTATCACCACTGCAATATTTTTTGGTTTTGCGGCTTCTATGTTAGGCATAAGTGGTTTTGAAAGTTCGGCTAATTTTGTGGAGGAACAAAAAGAAGGCGTTTTTCCTAAAACATTAAAAAACATGTGGATAGTGGTGAGCGTACTTAATCCAATAATTGCATTTTTAGCCATTACTGTTCTACCTATTTCTGAAGTAAAAGTTCATTACACTACGCTTTTATCTCATATGGGAGATGTTTCTGCTGGCGGATGGCTGGCTTTTGTGATCTCTATTGATGCTGTGTTAGTATTGAGTGGGGCCGTTTTGACTTCTTTTGTAGGCGTATCTGGTTTAATGGAACGAATGACTTTAGACCGCGTAATGCCTAACTACTTCCTCAAAAAGAATAAGAAAGGTAGCTCTTACAGAATTATCTTATTGTTTTTCATCCTCAGCGTTTCGGTGTTGATTATTACAAAAGGGAATGTAAGTTTATTAGCCGGAGTCTATACCATTTCATTTTTATCTGTAATGGCTCTGTTTGCAATAGGTAATATCCTCTTAAAAATAAAAAGGAAAAAATTACCCCGACCAGAAAACGCAAGTTGGTTTACCGTACTTTTTGCTTTGGGAGCCGTTGTAATTGCCTTGTTAGGAAACATCCTTATTAAGCCAGCAACTAGTGATCAGCCACAAAATGTGGTGGTGTTTCTTCAGTACTTTATACCATCCATCATTTTTTTAATGATCATGCTAAATAGAACGGTGCTTATCAAATTTTTAATTTACACGATTCAATTTTTATTTAATCCCTTTCACAATTTTATTGATAAACATGAAGTAGGCGTACCCTTAAGAAAATTGGTATATGTCATAAATAAGAAGTTAATAAGGCTCATCCATAAAATTAATGAACAAGAATTTGTGTTTTTTACTAAAGGTGACAACGTAGCCAACCTTAATAAAGTGATGCTTTATTTGAAAAATAATGAGCATACCCGAAAAATTAAAATTGTAAATGTTTTA
>JBILPO010000071.1:0-7707 GCA_044373805.1 Pelobium sp. | reverse complement strand
TGATGATGCCCAACCATAGCACCCTAAGAGTTGCAGAAAATTTTAGGGTTTTAGAAGCTTTATACCCAAACAGAATAGATTTAGGGATGGGAAGAGCGCCTGGCGGCGACAGATTAACCGCTCATTTGCTTAACCCTTCTAATACTTTTGACCCTCAACATTATATCCAACAATTAAGAGATCTACAACATCTTTTAAATGATGAACCTTTAGAAGGCATCAGCGAAGCAAAAGTGAAAGCCATTCCCATTATTAATACTTCACCCGATTTATGGATTTTAACATCAAGCGGAGAAAGCGCCATCATTGCGGCTCATTTTGGAATGGCGGTTTCATTTGCTCAATTTATCAATCCTATGGGTGGCCCCGAAGCCATTAAAATGTATAAGGAGAAATTTCAGGCTTCCGCCGAGTTCTCTCTACCTCAAACAAGTGTAGGTATTTTTGGATTTTGCTCTGATGATGATGAAAAGGTTTTACAAGTTCAGGCTTTAATGGATTACCGTTTATTGAGTTTTGAAAGAGGCCAATTTAACCAGCAGTTTTCATACGATGACATCAAAGATGAAGATTATGATGATCAGGAATGGCAAAGAGTGCTGCATAACAGGAAGCGAATGGCTATTGGGACGCCAGAAGTGATGAAAGAAAAAATAGAGGAAATTTGCAGAGATTTTGATACCGATGAAGTGTTGATTTCAACCTTTACAGATTTTAAAGAAGATAGATTTAATTCTTACCGCTTACTCGCTAAATGTTTCGAACTAAAAAATGATTCTTTGTTGTAAAAGAGGGCATTTATCCCCTTATTTACTTATACTTGAAGTTAATTAATACAAAGCGTAGATGAAAAATTTCACCTTTTTAATGTTAAGTTTCGGTTTATTGATGTTTTCATTTACCATTTATCACCCTAAGAATTTAATTAGGCAAACTAAAGAAACATCCACAAAAGATTCTAATCAGGCTATTTTTTGGAACGAACTACAAAAATTAAAAGGAAAAGCATTTGAAGGAACCATTATAGCTGGACCTAAAAATGATACAGCTTTCGCTGGAAAAAAATTGGTGATGCATGTGAGAAAATCCACTCCAAACAAAATATACATTCCGTTTTTTGTGGGTAATGATAGCTCTAGAACTTGGATTTTAACCAAAGATGCTGTAGGGATTTTGTTAAAACATGATCATCGCCACAAAGATGGTTCTCCAGATAAAGTAACCATGTACGGTGGTAAAACGTCTAATACAGGCTCAAAAAACAGACAATTATTCCCTGCAGATCAAGAAACTACAAACTTACTTCCTACCGCAATTGGAAACATCTGGTGGATTGATTTAGTCCCTGGAGAGTACTTTACCTATAACTTACGCAGAGTAAATTCTGATTTGTTATTCTCTATTAAATTTGATTTAAAGAAAGAAATTCCAACACCTGATAAACCTTGGGGGTTTAAAGATTAATATTGGTTAATTAATAAGACTTTCCACGCTTCTTCCACCATCCCATCATCTAAAAACTCTCTGGCTTTTAAATGCAATTGAATGGTACGAGTTTGTTGATCGCCAATAGTAAAATCTAAAATATCTTTAACCTCAGGTTCTAATTCAAATAATTTCACATCATCTTCATTGGGTAATTCCATCACGTTTCCTAATTGCCCAAGGTGATTTCCAGTTAAAATTTTAGAGTTTTTAATGTCGTCTGGCAAAGCATCAATCCCAATCCCTAAAGTGGATAATGGTTTAGCCACTTGAAACAAACTTTCAGGAGTCACTCGGCTATACCAATTTCCACCCAAACGGGCAACTAAATCTAATTTTTGTTGATCTATCATCCCATCCACACCCAAAATCTCTTCTTTAATGTGAATAATTTTCACTTCTGCTAACACCAAATTTCCTGCTCCATGTCCGGTTCCTAAAGGGATTACATCCGTTACTATACACTCTAATTGCACAGGTGATTCTTTTACCCTTGGAGGTTTCACCAAATCAGATTTTATAGCTGTAAAACCTGCTTTTTCAAACTCGTTGATGCCTTTTGCATACTCGGTACTTGCTAAAGAAGTTTGTTGCACCATGGCATAATCAACAATATTGATGACTACTTCTGGCACCTCTAATACGTTTTCTAAAGTATGCTTGGTGGTATTATCTCTCACCCTTCTTGATGGAGAAAACACACAAACAGGCGGGTTAGAACTAAAAATATTAAAAAAACTAAAGGGAGATAAATTTACATTTCCGGCTTTATCAATGGTAGATGCAAAACAAATTGGCCTAGGCGCAACGGCATATCCCAACCATTGCTGCACTTCCATAATACTTAGATCTTCAATATTTAAGCTCAGCATATTATTTTTTAAGATTTAAGATAGAGAAATTTGAATCCTCTTTAATAATGGTATTATATAATCGGCCTAAGCCTGTAATTTCCATTTCTACCACATCACCGGGCTGTAGCCATTGGCTCTTATAATCAGGATTATTTAACAAACCTGTGCCATTTAATTCTAAAAAGCATCCGGTACCCACTGTTCCAGAACCTATTACATCGCCTGGCAAAACATCACATCCATAAGCGCAACGTTCAATAATTTCGGCAAAAGTCCAGTTCATACTTTTAGTATTCCCAGCAGAAACCTCTATTCCATTTACCCAGCATTTCATTTCTAAAGCGTAATTATTTCCTGTATGCCCTGCTTCGGCTGGCACTTTATAAGCTTCTAACTCGTCTGGGGTTACCAACCACGGACCAATTACTGTAGAAAAATCTTTCCCCTTTGCTGGCCCCAAATTCAATTTCATTTCATCCATTTGCAAAGTGCGGGCACTCATGTCATTCATAATCAAATAACCTGCAATGTATTGATCAGCTTCTGAGGCAGTAAAATTTCTTCCTTTTTTATTGAGCACCACGGCAACTTCTAATTCAAAATCTAATTTCTCGAAATGATCTGGCATGCAGCGAATCTCTCCCGGACCTTGAACAGCATTATGATTAGTGAAATAGAATATTGGAAATTCATCAAACTCAGGAATCATGTCTAATTTTCTATTTCTACGGGCTGTAGCAACATGTTGCCTAAAAGCGTAACCGTCTCTACAAGAAGTAGGATGTGGAACGGGTGCTAAAAGTTCAAAAAACACTTCTTCCTTTGCTACAATTTTTCCTGATTTTAAATCCTCATGAACTCGATGAGCAGCTTCCATTAAAGCATCTCCTCCCCATAAAAATTCATTCATATTGTCGGGGATTACGTGGTTAAGAGAATTAAGGTTATAAATATGTCCGTTTAAAAACACACCTAAATGCTCTATTTCTTCGGTTTTATAGGATACTAACTTCATGCTATTTTAATTTTGGTAAAGATTAAAAAATTGGGTGATGCTAATTACAATTGGTTGTAAAATGGTAATCAAAAGTAAGAATTGATTCTCAAATGGCTATTTTTTTTTAAAAGAGAATTACCGTTTAATAAATACAAACAAACTTATATTTAAAATGAAGTTTTATTTAATCAATTTTACACCAAAATCTATGAATATTAAAACTCGAACAATAATTTTTATATTAACATTATTAAATCTATTCTCTTGTAAAAAAGATAATTCAAATTCTACTTTAACAAACAATAATGTTGCCTATAATAATTTAGAATATAAAATAACTAAGGGAATATTTATTAATTATGGTGCAAGCTGCTATTACGGCAATACCAATACCCATTTTAATTATGATTTTTTCACAACCGATGGCACTTTTATTTCGGATACAAACGGAAACTTATTAGATGTTAAAGGCGGTATTGTGGTTTATGCTTATCTTGAATCTTTTGCTAAAGACAGTTTTAAGACCGGAATTTATAACTATATAGATTCTTCAAACAATGCTGAACTAAATGATTCTCAGCTAAAAACCAAGTATGAAAATAAATCTTTTATTATGGACGCTTATGTTATAACTGGCAAAAACGCAAGCGAAAGTTTATCTACAGGCAAGCAAATATCGGTAAAATCAGGAACTATTACCGTGGCGGGTGTCCAACCAAATTTTACCATTATTTATGATTTAGTTTTACAGAATAATAAAACACTTAAAGGTTCTTATTATGGGCAATTTTCTGAGTTAGCCGATTAAATATTTACAACATAACCACTCAAAAATAAAATCCTAACGCAACAATTATTCTTCCTAAAATATAAAATCGTATATTCGCAAATAACCAAAATTAAAGCCATTGCAAATCACATTTAAGCAACTCAGATTAATTTCTTTATCAGTGCTAGCGAAATTTCGTTCGGCAATGGTTGCTAAAATTGTGTTTGCACAATATTCTCTCTAAGGCTTAGATAACGTCAGTTATCCAACTATTTAAACCCTTTCACAAATAAATCGTTAATTTTTAATCAACCGATTTTATCATGCCATTTTACTATAAATTGGGGAGCATTCCTCCTAAAAGACATACTCAGTTTCGCAAAGCAAACGGAGAATTATATGCAGAAGAGCTGGTTTCTACCGAAGGTTTTTCTAGTAATTATTCTTTGGTTTACCATTGCTATGCACCTACCCTTGTAAAAACTTTAGGCGAAGCCTACAGTGTAGAGCCAAAAATTGCAAGAGAAAAACACTTAAAACATACTAGCTTAATAGGTTTTAAAATAAAGCCAGAAGACGACTTTTTAAAAAGCCGTAAACCTGTTTTGGTAAACGCAGATTTGCATATTTCTTTGGCTGCGCCAAGAAAATCCATGACAGATTATTTCTACAAAAACACTATGGCCGATGAAATGATTTTTATTCATGAAGGATCAGGCATTTTAAAAACCGGTTATGGAAATATCCAATTTGAATATGGAGATTACTTAATTATTCCGCGAGGAGTGATTTATCAAATCCATTTTAATGATGAAAAAAACCGACTATTTATTGTAGAAAGTTTTAGCCCAATAAAAGCTCCAAAACGATACAGAAACGAAAATGGACAGCTTTTAGAGCATTCTCCATTTTGCGAAAGAGACATTAAAACACCTCAGAATTTAGAGACTATTGATGAAAAAGGCGATTTCAAAATCCTGATTAAAAAGCAAGGATTAATTTATCCTTACGTTTATGGTACACATCCTTTTGATTTTGTAGGCTGGGATGGCTTTCATTATCCATGGGGATTTTCTATACATAATTTTGAACCTATTACCGGAAGATTACATCAACCACCACCGGTTCATCAAACTTTTGAAGCACACAACTTTGTAGTTTGCTCTTTTGTTCCACGTAAATACGATTATCATCCGCTTTCTATTCCTGCTCCTTACAACCATTCTAATGTAGATTCTGATGAAGTTTTATATTATGTAGATGGCGATTTTATGAGTCGGAAATCTGTAGAAAAAGGACAAATTACTTTACATCCTGGTGGAATTCCTCATGGACCACATCCGGGTACGGTAGAAAAATCTATCGGTAAAGAATCAACCGAAGAATTAGCCGTAATGATTGATCCTTTTCGTCCGCTAATGCTTACAGAAGAAGCTCTAGAAATTGAAGATCCGGATTATTATAAAAGTTGGATATCTTAAGTAATGGTATCAAGACTGACTTAATAAATCATAAAATTAACCCACGCAATCTGCCGTCTGCGGACATCAGACTACTGACTTCATAATAAAAGACATGACACAAACATTAGAATATACAAATACAGCAGCAAAAACAGATTTCTTGCCTATTAACGGGACAGATTATGTAGAATTTTATGTAGGAAATGCCAAACAAGCAGCTCATTTCTATAAAACAGCTTTCGGTTTTCAAAGTGTGGCTTATGCCGGACCAGAAACAGGTGTAAAAGACACTGCATCTTACATGATTCAGCAAGGAAAAATACGTTTTGTGTTAACCTCCGCTTTGCGCTCTAATCACCCGGTGGCACATCATGTTTTAAAGCATGGCGATGGCGTAAAAGTTATTGCACTTTGGGTTGACGATGCTTATTCGGCTCACGAAGAAACTGTAAAAAGAGGCGCTAGGTCTTTTTTAGAACCAGAAACGTTAAGTGATGAAAATGGAGAGATTAAAAGAAGTGGAATTTACACTTATGGTGAAACCATTCATCTTTTTATAGAAAGAAAAAACTATAAGGGCTTATTTTTACCCGGCTTTCAACCGTATCATTCTGAATATAATCCAGAAGAAATTGGGTTGCTACATGTTGACCATTGCGTTGGAAACGTAGGTTGGCATCAAATGAATAAATGGGTAAAGTTTTATGAAGACACCATGGGCTTTAAAAACATCCTCACTTTTGATGATAAAGCCATTTCTACAGAATACTCGGCTCTAATGAGTAAAGTGATGAGCAATGGAAACGGTTATGTAAAATTCCCAATAAATGAACCAGCAGAAGGAAAAAAGAAATCGCAAATAGAAGAATATCTTGATTTTTATGAGGGAGAAGGTGTACAACATGTTGCCATAGCAGCTACAGATATCATTTCTACGGTAAGAAAACTTAAAGCTAAAGGGATTGAATTTTTAAACACTCCAGATACTTATTATGATGATTTATTAGAACGTGTTGGAAAAATAGATGAAGATTTAGCTCCATTAAGAGAACTTAAAATATTGGTTGACAGAGATGAGGAAGGGTATTTATTACAAATTTTCACTAAACCTTTGCAAGACCGTCCAACAGTTTTCTTCGAAATTATTCAACGTAAAGGTGCGCAATCTTTTGGCGCTGGTAACTTTAAAGCATTGTTTGAAGCCATAGAACGTGAACAAGAATTAAGAGGGAATTTATAAGATTTGGGTGTTTCCCCCAATGAAAAATTGGAGGTCAGGCTGTACGCTATATCCCCAATGAAAAATTGGGGGATGCCGCTTCCATCCTTAACACAAAATTTATAGGTACAAAATAGATACATTTAAAAATTACTTTTTTTGGATTTTGTTTTAATTTTAAGGCTTTGGGATAATCAACCAAGGCCTTGTTTTTTATATGAATCCATTTTTAATTAAAATAACACCTGTAAATATTCATCAGGTACACCTTCTGCAAAAAATTTCAAAAGAAACATTTTTACCTGCTTTTGAGCAATATAATACCGAAGAAAATTTAAAAGTTTATTTTGAAAAAGCTTTTAGTATTGAATCATTAATCAATCAAATAAATAATCTAAATTCTAGGTTTTATTTTGTTTACCAAGATGATCAATTATGTGCCTACTTTAAAATCAACATCGGCGAAAGCCAAACAGAAATACAAGCAGAAGATGGCTTAGAATTAGAAAGGCTATACATTTATCCAAATTTTCAAAACCAAGGAATTGGCGAAATGATTTTAAATGAGGTAAAAATAAAAGCCATATCAGAGGACAAAAAATACATTTGGTTAGGCGTTTGGGAACATAATTTAAGAGGCATAAAATTTTATAAAAATTTCGGTTTCCAAAAATTCGATAGCCATATTTATATGATGGGCGATGATGCGCAAACAGATTGGATGATGCGGTTAATACTTTAAGTCAGAATATTGTATATATTTAAATTGTCGTTCAAATACTATATAATGAAAGTTCAAATTAAACCACTACTTTTTATCATCGCTATTATTGGAATGGTAAGTGTTGCTGCTACTTATCCACAACAAACGCAAGAAGAACCATTTAAAGCAAAAAACCTAAAAGTCCTTCCTAAAAACA
>JBILPO010000070.1:0-7780 GCA_044373805.1 Pelobium sp. | reverse complement strand
ATAAGCCATAAATGCCCCAATTAAAGCATAAAGGCCAGCTAAAATGCCAGATATACCGCTTAAAGAGATGAACTTGGTAGAACGTTCCATCAGGTTTCTGATAGAACTGAGCTCGTTATAAATATCTTTTTCTTCCATTTTAAAAGAACTTTGAAAATCAAAGTAAAACATTATTATTTGTATTTCAAAATTTTTGTATCTCTTACGAAGTTGGTAGGTTGGTAGGAAAATTTATTTAGATAGATTAAATGTTCTCCGCAAATAAGGGGCAAATGATTGTTTATTCTCCGTAGGCTAATCGTCTTATGATGATGATTTTTCTCTTTTTCTTTTTAGGAAGGTGAGGATGCTACCAATAATCATTAGAATTATGGAAGGGTAAAAACTTAGCATTGCTAATATCCCAAATCCTACAGGATTGCCTTCGTCAATTAATCCTAAGGCATCAAGTCCCATTAAAATTAATAGTAGTCCAGATCCAATTATGAACAATAGTATTCCAATTCTTAGTGTTAAATGTAATTTACTCCCATGTTAATTTCATTGTTATTTATTTTAGTTAATAGTTACTCGATTTTTTGAACCCTGCTTTTCTAAAAACAAAAAAGCAAGACTGTTTCCAATCTTGCTTATTAATTCTTAATTCCAGATAATCTGCGTTACAAAGTCTTGATACTTATGTCTTGATACTTATATCTCCAATTACTGCATCAAAAACTTAAAGTTTGCAATATTCTTTAAAGAGATACCTGTCCCTCTTACTACTGCTCTTAAAGGATCATCAGCAACGTGAACGGGTAATTTTGTTTTAGAACTGATACGTTTATCTAAGCCTCTTAATAAGGCGCCACCACCAGTTAAATAAATTCCGGTTTGGTAAATATCTGCAGAAAGTTCTGGAGGGGTGATTTCTAAAGCCTTCAAGATTGCTTCTTCAATTTTAGAAATCGATTTATCTAAACAATGTGCAATTTCTGTATAAGAAACGGTGATTTGTTTTGGCACACCGGTCATCAAATCTCTTCCTTGTACTGCAAAATCTGCTGGTGCATCAGCTAATTCTGGTAGGGCAGAACCTACTTCAATTTTAATTCTTTCGGCAGTTCTATCACCGATCATAATGTTGTGCTGGCGACGGATATAATTCACAATATCAGAGTCAAAATTATCTCCGGCAACACGGATTGATTGATCGCAAACAATACCAGATAAAGCGATAACGGCAATTTCTGTAGTTCCACCGCCTATATCAATAATCATGTTCCCCATGGGCTCTTCTACATCAATTCCAATTCCTACGGCTGCTGCCATGGGTTCGTGAATTAAATAGACCTCTTTGGCTCCAGCTATTTCAGCCGAATCTCTTACCGCTCTTTTTTCAACCTCAGTAATTCCTGATGGAATGCAGATTACCATTCTTAAAGAAGGAAAGAACCAGCCTTTTCCGCCATTAATCATCTTAATCATTCCTCTAATCATGTGTTCTGCAGCGTTAAAATCTGCAATAACACCGTCTTTAAGCGGACGAACAGTTTTAATGTTTTCGTGGGTTTTCCCCTCCATTTGCATGGCCTGCCTGCCAATAGCAATTACTTTATTAGTGGTTCTGTCAAAGGCAACAATAGATGGTTCATCTACTACAACCTTGTCATTATGTATAATGAGGGTATTTGCAGTACCCAAATCTATCGCGATTTCCTGTGTAAACCAGTTAAATAAACCCATTTATATTTTTAATTAATCTGTTAAAGTTTGCAAAAAAATGTTCTTAATACTAATTCTATTTTGATTATTTTATTGTGTGGTGTTGAAAATTATCTATAAATGGTTTTATACTACATTCAGATAGACTTTTTGCTTTATTCAACTCGCAATAAATTAATGTTAGTGCTTAAAGTGACGAACACCTGTTGTAACCATTGAAATACCTTTCTCATTGGCCATATTTATTGAATCTTGATCTTTTATAGACCCACCAGGTTGTAACACCGCTGTAATTCCGGCTGCTGCTGCCAATTCCACACAATCTGGAAAAGGGAAAAATGCATCAGATGCCATTACTGCTCCCTTTAAATCAAATCCAAAACTTTCTGCTTTTATTACCGCTTGTCTTAAAGAATCTACTCTTGAAGTTTGCCCAACGCCACTTGCAATTAAGGTGTTGTTTTTAGCAAAAACTATGGTGTTTGATTTGGTGTGTTTAACCACTTTATTAGCAAAGAACAAATCTTTTAATTCTTGTTCGGTGGGTTTTACAGTAGTTACCGACATCATTAACTCAGGTCCTTCTACTGTATTATCTTTATCTTGTTCTATAATTCCGTTTAATAAAGTTTTAAATAATTTACCAGGTAGTTCTACGTCTTTTCTTTTTAAAATGATTCTGTTTTTCTTAGAAGTAATTACTTTTTCTGCATCTGCAGAGTAAGAAGGCGCAATTAAAACTTCAAAGAATAATTTATTTATTTCTGTTGCGGTAGCTTCGTCTACTTCGCCATTGCAAATTAACACCCCACCAAAAGCTGAGACTGGGTCGCAAGCTAAAGCGTCATTCCATGCATCTAGTAAATTTGGTCGACTGGCAATTCCGCAAGCGTTGGTGTGTTTTAAAATAGCGAAAGTGGGCTCGGTAAATTCATCAATTAAAGAAACGGCAGCATCAACATCTACCAAATTATTATAAGATAATTCTTTACCATTTAGTTTTTCAAACATCGCATCTAAATCGCCGTAGAAATAACCTTTTTGATGAGGATTTTCTCCGTAACGCAATACAGATGCTTTTTGCTCGCTTTGTTTAAAAACAGTTAAGGCATCATCGCCTTGGTTAAACCAGTTGAAAATGGCAGTATCGTAATGTGAAGAAACGTTAAAAGCATTTCTAGCAAATGTCTTACGTTGTGCTAAAGTGGTTGTTCCGCTTTGTTCTTCCAACAAATTATGTAAAGAAGTATAGTCGTCTTTTGAAGCAATAATTACTACATCTTGATGGTTTTTTGCTGCAGCCCTAATTAAAGAAATACCGCCAATATCTATTTTCTCTATAATATCTTGTTCTGCGGCTCCTGATTTTACAGTTTCTTCAAAAGGATATAAATCAACAATGACTAAGTCTATTTCTGGAATTTCATACTGAGCAATTTGCTCTTGATCTCCGCTATGGTTTCTTCTGGTTAATATTCCGCCAAAAACTTTAGGATGCAATGTTTTTACACGACCACCTAAAATAGATGGGTAAGAAGTTAAGTCTTCTACCGGAATTACATCAACACCTAAATCTTTAATAAATTTTTCTGTACCACCAGTCGAATAAATTTTCACCCCTAATTTGTTTAATTGTTGAATTACAGGTTCTAAATTATCTTTATAATAGACAGAAATTAAGGCGTTTTTGATTTTTACAGGGTGGCTCATGAAATTTTTTATTTGAAGCCGCAAAGATAGAAAAATCAATATTTTTTACCGTATGATTATGAATTATAATTCATTAGATATTAAATAAATATTACGTTTTAATTTATTCTATTTATTGTCACTTTAGTCTATTTGAAGAAAGATTAGGCTAAAATGCTGCTCAATTTTGTTATTTTAGAACAATGGCTTCTGTATTAATACTATTTGCGCACCCTGTTTTTGAAAAATCGAGAATTAATAAAGCATTGATCCAAAAAATTAGTGATTTAGAAGAAGTAACGCTTCATGATCTTTATGAAGAATATCCCGATTTTGATATTGATGTTGAACGAGAGCAAGAATTGCTTTTAAAGCATGATATTATTGTTTTTCATCATCCTTTTTATTGGTACAGCACTCCTCCATTATTAAAGCAATGGGTAGATTTAGTTTTAGAATATGGATGGGCTTACGGAACAAAAGGCACCAAACTTCGAAATAAAAAATTGTTTAACGCCATTACAGCTGGAGGTGGTTTTAATGCTTATCAAAATGATGGACATCACCGCTACACTATTAAAGAGCTTTTAATTCCGTTTGATCAAACTGCTTTTTTGTGTAAAATGACTTATTATCCTCCTTTTGTTGTACACAATGCGCATTTGCTTAAACCAAAAGAAATAGAGGCTTTCGCCGATGATTATTTAAAAATTATAACTGGGTTAAGAGATGGTGTTTTTAACGAAGATGATTTAGTAAAGGCCAATTATATGAACAACCTGATAGATAAACCTTATACTTTGTAAAATGGAAATTAAGTCATTTTTATTTCAGGCAGTAGTGTATTTAGCTTCGGCTATTATTGGAGTAAATATTGCCAAAAGAATGGGTTTAGGCGTTATTATTGGATACTTATTTGCAGGTATTGTAATTGGACCGTTTGTATTAGGTTTTGTTGGCGAAGAAGGTAAGGATTTAATGCATGTGGCCGAGTTTGGTGTGGTAATGATGCTTTTTGTGATTGGTTTAGAGTTAGAACCTAATCTTTTATGGCGAATGCGTAAACTTATTTTAGGTTTAGGAGCTTTACAAGTGCTTATTACTTCTTTATTGATAGGTTTCATTGCGTATTTCTTTGGGCAAACATGGCAATCATCTGTTACCATTGGGAGTATTTTAGCATTATCATCAACTGCCATTGTAATGCAAACTTTAAGTGAGAAAAGCTTGCTAAAAACAACTGCTGGTAAATCAGCTTTTGCAGTTTTACTTGCTCAAGATATAGCAGTAATTCCTTTATTAGCCTTGTTCCCATTAATTGCAACAAAAATTCCAGAAATGGAAACGGGCAGTTTAATTCATGATTTTAATGGTTGGCAACAAACATTAATTGTTTTAGTAGCGATAGCTGGCATTATTTTTTTTGGTAGGTATTTATTGGGACCAATTTTTAGTTGGGTATCAAAAACTAGGCAAAGAGAGCTTTTTATGGCCACGGCTTTGTTAATGGTTTTTGCTATTGCAGAGTTAATGGTTATTGTAGGTTTAAGTCCCGCTTTAGGTACTTTTTTAGCTGGCGTAGTTTTAGCAAATAGTGAATACAGGCATGAATTAGAGAGCGATATCGATCCTTTTAAAGGATTACTTTTAGGTTTGTTTTTTATTACAGTCGGCGCTACTATTGATTTTAAAATTATTGCTGCTAATATATTTACGGTATTTTTTCTGGTCTTCGGATTAATGCTTCTTAAGGCTATAGTGCTTTTTGTTTTAGCCAGATTTTTTGGCGTTAAAAGTGATCAGAAAATTATTTTTGCAGTTTCGCTTTCGCAGATGGGCGAATTTGCCTTTGTTTTATTCTCATTTGCCGGGCAGTATGCAATTATTGATCAAGCCTTAATCAGTCTGTTAATTTCAGTAGTTGCCATAAGTATGGCTTTAACGCCTTTGGTTTTTTTACTCAACGAAAGGGTTATTTTACCTCGGTTTTTTACTAAAGTGAAGCAAGAAAGAGCTACTGATGATATTGATGAACAGCATAAGGTAATTATAGCCGGTTTTGGTAGATATGGCAATATTGTAGGAAGGTTTTTAAGAGCAAATGGCGTATCGGCAACGGTTTTAGATAACGATTCTGATAGGGTTGATCTATTGAGGAAATTTGGCTACAAAGTATATTATGGAGATGCTTCTAGATTTGATTTAATGAAAGCTGCCGGAGCAGAAAAAGCCGAGATCATTATCATTGCAATGGATACCCCACAACAATGTTTAGAAATGGTTTCCTTAGTTAAAAAGTACTTTCCGCATTTAAAAATACTATCCAGAGCGTATGATAGAAACGATTCTTATGATTTAATGGAAGCAGGTGTTGATCATATTTACAGAGAAACAGTAGATTCTTCTTTAAGATTAGGAACAGATGCCTTAAAAATGTTAGGTTTTAGAGCTTATAAAACACATAGAGCAGCCCGTACTTTCTTAAAACATGATGAAAAGTCGTTAATAGATTTAATAAACTTGCGTAACGATAGTAGCTCTTATATTTCTGTAGCTAAAGAAAAAATCACCGAATTAGAAGATCTTATTTTACGTGATTTAAAGGATGAGCAGATTTTGGAAAGAGATATGGGATGGGATAATAAAGCGCTTAGAAAAGGAATGGCTAAAGAAACTAATGATTAACTCTTCATTTTTTTTAACAAACCTTCAATTACTTTTGGGAACTGTTGATGCTCTAACTGTTGAATTTTAAATTTGATCATCTCCAAATCGTCACTTTTATCTATTCTAAATTTTGATTGATGAATGATCTCCCCTTCATCAAACTCGCTGTTTATAAAATGTATAGTAATACCAGATTCTGATTCTTTTGCTGCTAACACGGCTTTATGAACACGTTCTCCGTACATTCCTTTTCCGCCGTACTTAGGTAATAATGCTGGATGAATGTTGATGATTTTGTTTGGGAAACTTTTTAACAAATTTTGTGGAACCAACCATAAAAATCCTGCTAAAACAATTAAATCTATATTCAAATTTTTTAGTAGGGCAATAATTTTCTCAGTTTCATAAAATTCCTTTTTATCAAAAATGTGGGTAGGAACTTCAAAATTATCTGCTCTTTGCAGTACAAAAGAGTCGGGATTGTTGGTTAAAACTAATGCTACTTCTACGTCATTACTTCGTTTAAAGTACTCCATTATTTTTTGAGCATTTGAACCTGATCCTGATGCGAAAATAGCTATACGTTTTTTCAATTTAGTTAATGTTTTTTCAAAGATAAAATTTTGGATGTGTATTGAAAATGAATTTGTTTATTTCTTAATGATTCTTTTTGTAAAGGGCATATAATTTTTCGCCAGCGCTAATAGAAATGGGTAAATTGTTTTCTTGAGGCGGTATTGGACAGTTAAAACCATCAGCGTAAATGCAACTTGGATTATACGCTTTATTAAAATCTATTACAAAATCACTTTGTTTAATATTTGTTAAAGTAAAATCTAAATATCGGCCGCCTCCATAGCTTTTGATGCCACTGGTTAAATCTGTAAAAGGCAAAAAAACATAATCTTTATATTGGTCAGAATTTAACAGCGATTTTAATTGGTAAACGCTCAGTTTTAATTTTTCTCCTTTAAGCGTAAAGTTGAGATAACCAATTTTTAAAGCTTCTTTAAATTTACCCGCCGAAGTAGGTATTTTAATTTCATCAGGTGTCGGTAATTTTGTAAACGTTGCTTTTACTGCATATTCTTCATGAATTGGAAAGAACTTTAAATAGTTTACACTATCTCCTTTTACCACATCATGGGTGCTTAAGTATTGGTTTCTAAAGTTCTTAATTTTGCTTTTATAACTTTCATTTTGCGCAAAAGCTGTTAAGTAAAAGCACAAATTAATGATGATGAAAGCTGGCTTCAACCAGTTTAAATTGGGCATACGTTTTAAAAAAATTAACCTTTTTTAGCTGGAACAATCTCTAATTTAGGCTCTGGTTTTCCTCTGTGGCAGGTGGCACATTGTACTGCAGCAACCCCTTTCTTTTCTTGAAACTCACTAAAGTATTTTTTATTCAACTTTGCGGTCATCGCTATCATCTCTCTAGCTATAATTTTATGGTCTTTATCATCAGCTGCAAAGTCCATTTTTTTGGGGTCTATTTTTGAAGGCACATGACAAAAGGTGCATTTTACGCCTAATGCGGTTTTAAAACCATCCATTATACTATCTAACTCCTCGTGGCTAATGTTTTTAGGAAGGACTTTTAGGTTTTTTGCTTTAAATGGTTCTTCTTGCGTTTGTTGTGGATAAGTAGCAGCAACACTTACCATTCCAATAATAGCGATGATAAAAAGTAGTGGTTTAATTTGAATTTTCATTGTAT
>JBILPO010000069.1:0-7817 GCA_044373805.1 Pelobium sp. | reverse complement strand
ATCGGTTATTGTTGATGGACTAATTTTTAAAGTTTTTATATTACTCACCACCGCTTCATCAGCAGGTTGTAGCAAAGCGGCTAAGTTGGTATCTACCTCTAAATTTAAATCTTGCGAATGCATAGGCACTAAGTCCATTCCGCAAATAGGACAGGTGCCCGGTTGGTCCTTTATAATTTGCGGATGCATTGGGCAAGTATATTGTTGCGCATCTTTGCTTTCCGAAGTTTTTTTACTCCCATTGCAAGCAATCACAACAAAAGTAACCAAGCATAAAATTACGATGATGTTGAATCTATCTTTCCACATTTTTTTCATATTCGGCTAGTGTTTGATAATAGTTATTAAGCAACATTAGGTACTCTAACTGACTGTTATTGATTTCTTTCCATGAATCTAACACCATAGGAAGTTCTTCTTTATTTTCCTGATAGTTGAGCAAAACCACATCATAGCTTTTTTGTAAAGCAGGTAAAAGTTTAGTTTCAAATAGCTGAAGTTGTTGCTGAATATTAGCTAATTTTTCTTCCTGACTTTTAATCATTCCAATTAAGTTATTCATCAAACTTTCCTTTTGTAATTGCATAGCTACTACATCAAACTGGTTAGATTTTAGCTTTGATTTGTAAGTTTTAGCTGCCCATGGCGCTATTGGAATACTTACGCCACCCATTAATGAAAACTGATTGGGCATGGTGTTGTTATAGTTGATCATGTGGTCAAACTGAATACTAAATTCTGGCTTGGCCTCGCTGGCTATCATTTTATTTTCTAACGCTAAGCTCTTTATTTGAGCTTCAACTTGTTTCACATTACTTCTATTCTCTACAATTTGGTTAATGTTTATATTGAGCTCATTTAAACGGTAATCTTTTAAACTATCCAACTTAAAATCGATGTTTTTAGGCCTATTCATTAAAGCGTTCAGTTTTATTTTTCCTATTTTAATACTCGCCTCCGTATCACTAAGCTTATTCTGAAGTTCAAAAATTCGAGCTTCCATCATATAAATCTGACTTAAACTAGCCTTGTTATAAGCATAGCGGATTTCGGCTAGTTTTTTTAGATTTTGCAGAATTTGAAGATTCTTTGAGAAATAACTCCCTTGTTTTTGAGCTATTAAAATATCAAAATAAGTAGAACGAGCCATTGCTCTTAATTCATTAAAATTCTCGGCTTTAGCCTCTGAAGTAATTGCTGATTGGGTATTTAAATAATTTTCAAATGCTTTGATTTTTGCTTTACTAGGGATTTTTTGTTCGGCGGTAAGCATAAAAGAACCCTCTTGCTGGTTTCCAGGTCTCGATAAATTATTATAAGGAGTCATAAACGTAGAAACGCCAACCATGGGCGCCATCCAAGCTGATGCTCCACTTACCAAGGCATTCTGACTATTAATTTGTTGATCATACATTTTGAGCTCAGGATTATTTTGTTGAATTTTTCTCAAAACAGAGTCTAAAGTCAATACCTCTTGTCCATAGCTAATCGCCGATATGCATATCATCAGCGTAAGCGAAAAAATAGATTTTTTAATGTTTAACATCCAACACCTCCAGCTTTCCATATTTCTTAAGTTCATATTCTTTGTTCATTAAAAATATTAAAGGGGTTACCAATAAAATATGAGTAGAAGAGGTTAAAACCCCACCAATCATTGGTAAAACAATAGGCAGCATTACATCGCTTCCCACTCCGTTACTCCATAAAACAGGTATTAAACCAAATAAGGCCACACAAACGGTCATAATTTTTGGCCTTAAGCGTTTGGCTGCACCCATAATCACGTATTGCTTAAGATCTTCTCTAGTAATGGTTTCATTAGAATTTCCTTTCTCTTTTACCAATTGCTGCATGGCATCATTTAAATAAATTACCATTACTACGCCAGTTTCTACGGCGATTCCAAAAAGGGCAATAAAGCCAACAACTACCGCAATTGATAAGTTTACGCCATAAAAATAAACCATATAAGCCCCGCCAATTAAAGCAAAAGGAATGGTGATTAAGCTTAAAAATGCTTCTCTGATAGATTTAAAGGCTAAATAAAGCGCTAAAAAAATGATGATTAAAACGATGGGCAAAATCATTAATAATGTTTTTTCTCCTCTGATAAGGTTCTCATATTGACCGCTCCACTCAATAAAATAACCCTTTGGTAAGTTTAATTCACTGTTTAAAACATCAATAGCTTCTTGAACGGTAGTTCCTAAATCGCGGTCTCTAACATTAAACATTACTGCGCCTCTTAACAAAGCGTTTTCTGAAGTAATCATTGGCGGTCCATCGGCAAATTTAAAATCAACTACAGATGAAAGTGGAATAATACCTGCATCAGGCGAATTAATAGGAATGCGTTTAAGCTTTTCTAAACTGTTTCTATAATCCTGCCCTAAGCGCATAGAAATGCCAAACCTTTGGCGGCCTTCTATAGTATTTGCAAAAGGAACGCCTCCAATTGCAGCTTCAACTGTTTCATTTACATCGTCAATATTTAAACCGTAACGAGCTAGTTCATCTCTTTTGATGTTAATTTCTAAATATTTACCGCCAGTAACCGGCTCTACATATAAATCTTTTACTCCGGTAATATTTGCCAATTGGGATTTTATCTTTTCCTCTACCTGGTAAATGCTATCTAAATTTTGACCGTAAACTTTTACACCTACATCAGTTCTAATCCCTGTTGAAAGCATGTTGATACGATTAATGATGGGTTGAGTCCAACCGTTTACTACACCCGGAATTTGAAGTTTGGCATCTAACTCTTCAATAATCTTTTTCTTGGTCATGCCCTCACGCCATTCATTTTTGGGCTTAAGCATAATAATAGTTTCAATCATACTGATAGGAGAGTTGTCTGTAGCGGTATTTGCTCTCCCTGCTTTTCCTAAAACCTGTACAACTTCTGGTGTATTTTTAATAATCTTATCCTGAACCTGTAATATTCTTTTAATCTCAGCATTAGAGACATCAGGAAGGGTGACAGGCATAAATAAGATAGATTGCTCGTCAAGCGGAGGCATAAACTCTCTTCCCAAGCTAAATAACAAAGGAATACTGATCACTAAAGCCAGAATATTGATGCCTAGCGTGGTTTTTCTATATTTTAAACAAGCTTTAATTGCTGGCTCATAAATGCGTTCTAAAAACCGGTTAATTGGATTTTCATGATCTGATTTGAATTTGCCTTTCATAAAAAAGGAAATTAAAACCGGCGCTAAAGTCACTACTAAAAGCGCATCTACCAAAAGAATAAAAGTTTTGGTGTAGGCTAAAGGATGAAATAGTTTTCCTTCTTGTCCGCCTAATAAAAAGACAGGTAAAAAAGAGGCAATAATGATGATGGTTGAATAAAAAACCCCTCTCGATACTTGTTTACAAGCCCTTTCTATGATGCTTAAACGTTCTTGATTGTCAAGTTTAACATAATCTTTATTTTTTGATTTCTTAAACATCGCTCTTGTTTATTAAGTGTTCCTGATTTAATTCTGCTTGTCTAACAGCCAATTGTTTATAAGCATTTTCTGCCATGATGATGCCGTTATCTACAATAACACCAATAGCCAAAGCAATGCCGGTTAAAGACATGATGTTAGAACTGATATCAAAAGCATTTAAGAAGATGAAACTTGCTGCAATGGTAATAGGTATTTGAATGATGATACTGATAGCGCTTCGCCAATGCAATAAAAAGATGAAAACGATGATAGAAACCACAATCATTTCCTCAATTAATGTATTTTTAATACTGCTGATAGATTCCTTAATCAATCCGCTACGGTCATAAACTATATTAAACTTTACGCCTTCAGGTAAACCTTTGGCTACTTCAGTCATTTTTGCTTTCACGTTGGTAATTACTTCATCGGCATTTTCGCCATAACGCATCACCACAATTCCACCTACGGCTTCGCCTTTTCCATCTAAATCAAAAATCCCTAACCTGCTTTCGCCAGCCATTTGAACATTGGCAATGTCTCTTATTTTTACAGGGATGCTGTTGTTAGTTTGGATAGGGATATTCTCTATTTCTTCAATAGATTTTAGGTAACCCGATGTTTTAATGATATAGCCCATGTCACTCTGCTCAAATTTTCTTCCACCAGCTTCGTTATTATTGCTGTTAACAGCATTCATTACTTGAGGAATTCCTAATTTGAAATAGGCCAGTTTATTAGGATCTAAAGTAATTTGATATTGCTTTTGAAAGCCTCCAAAGGAAGCTATTTCACTTACGCCTTCTACATTTTGAAGGGCAAATTTTACATACCAATCCTGGATAGCTCTTTGTTCGCCTAAATCCATTCCTTCGGTTTCTAAAGTGTACCAAAGAATGTGGCCAACGCCAGTACCATCAGGGCCTAAAGATGGTGCAACATCTTTTGGAAGCGTACTTTTTACGGTACTTAGTTTTTCTAATACTCTTGATCTTGCCCAATAAGTATCTACATCATCTTTAAAAATAACGTAGATAAAGCTCATTCCAAACATAGAATTTGCTCTTACATATTTTACCTGCGGAATACCTTGTAAGCCAGTCACTAGAGGATAGGTGATTTGGTCTTCAATAATTTGCGGACTTCTGCCTTGCCATTCTGTAAACACAATGACTTGGTTTTCAGATAAATCAGGAATAGCATCAATCTTGTTGTTTTGGATAGCAAAAATGCCGAATCCAAATATGATAGCGGCTACCAGCAATACCACAAATCTATTGCGAAGTGATAATGAAATCAGTTTCTCAATCATTCTAAAAAAATAAAGTAAAAATTAAAAGAGGATAAAAGCTTATGAATTAGCTATTATCAATAATAAAGAATAAGGAAATTCTAATTACGAAATTGTTGAAATAAGATATAAAGTCCTTTTTGGAGTAAAGGAAAAAGGGAATAATCGTTTTCTTGATCATCAGATTCTTCTGTATTACCAAAAGAAAATAATGAAATGAAATAACTTTTTAAGAAAGTAATGGAAGATAAAAAAGTGCTCTCTTTTTTTACCTTGGTATCAGTAATTTTAATTTCTGACTTAGCTTTAATCTGCTGGTTTTGGCAGCAGCTATTGGCGTTTTTTAAATCGGTTTTTTGAACTTCCTCATCGCAAGCCACTTTAGATTTCGGCATGTCCATCATACAATCTGCAGCATCTTGTTTCATGCTCACATTTTGTAATTTTCCGGCACAATAATGTAAATTCACTGTTAACCCAGATGATGTGGTAAACACCATTATGGAAAGCAATAGAATTAAGCTTTGACGAAAAATTTTCATTATTGCAAAAATAAACTATTTTATCTTACTAAACACTATTTTTTCTTTGAAATAGGTGTTAAAAATTGTTATTCATTATTATGGCACATTAAATGTAAATCGAAAGTTAAATTAATGTTAAATCTTTAGAATATTTAAGTAATTCTTAAGGATATATTAATTAGTGTTCTTGTTTTGTACAGCCTATTTTTGTGAAATGCCATCATCAAACATCCATCTAGATTCTTTTAAAAATAATCTTATTCATTTAATAAAAAAGATTAAAGATATTCAGCCAGATTTAGGTGCTTATATAGAGCATTTCCATTATAATGAAAATGTGATTATAGTTAAGCTAACCAATGGCTTTTTAAAAGTTAACGAATTGATTTTATCAGATTACCAAAAAGGAATAGAAGATATCACAGAAGAGGAATTGGTTCAAATTGGTCAAACTTTTGAAAAATCCTTGTTGTAAAGTTTGTTATCTTATTTCTTAAGGGTAATTTTCTTGGATCATGCACTTTAATCCCAAAAACAAACTGGCTTCTTATTTAGAAGCCCGTTTGTTTTTATAAAGTTTCTTTTAACCAGCTAAAGAATTCTCGTTGCCAAACTATTCCATTCTGACCGCTTAAAACCCAGTGGTTCTCTTCGGGTAAATAAAGCAATTTACTTTTAATTCCTTTGAGCTGAGCTGCCTGAAAAGCTTCTAGACCTTGCTCAATAGGTACACGATAATCTATTCCGCCTTGAACTATCATAATTGGCGTGTTCCAGTTTTTTACAAATTCCATTGGATTAAAATCTTTGTAAGATTTTGGAGGATTATCATTCCAGTAAGGTCCTCCGATATCTTTATTAGCGAAAAATAATTCTTCAGTAGTCCCGTACCAGCTTCTTAAATCAAATAATCCATCATGAGAAATAAATGTTTTAAATCTGTTTTGGTGAATTCCCGCTAACATAAAAACAGAATAACCGCCATAACTTGCACCCACACAGCCTAATCTGTTTTTATCTACATAAGATTCTTTTGAGATCTCGTCAATTGCAGACAGGTAATCTTTCATGGCTTGGCCTCCCCAGTCTCCACTAATTTGTTTATTCCATTCTACGCCATTTCCTGGCATTCCTCTACGGTTTGGTGCTACAACAATATAACCTTGAGCAGCCATTAATTGAAAATTCCATCTTACAGAATAAAACTGAGATAAGGCGGACTGAGGCCCTCCTTGGCAGTATAAAAGTGTTGGATATTTTTTAGCAGGATCGAATCCCGGAGGGTAAATTACCCAAGTCAGCATATCTTTACCATCTGTAGTTTTAATGGTTTTAGCTTCTATTTCACTCATTGCCACTCCCGCATAAGTTGCTTCATTTACCTTTGTTAAAGCACTTAGGTTTCCGGTCTTTAAATCAACTTTAAATAATTCTGCAGCATGGTTCATATCTGTTCTAGAAACTACCATTGTGTTTCCACTTTGCCCAACAATTCCATTAATATCCCATCTGCCTTGTGTAATTCTCTTAATGTTGACCGCTGTGTTTTTAGAAAGATCTTTATTTAAAGTAATCTCAAACAGTTGTTCGGTACCTTTTTCTACGGCTAAAAAATAAATTTTGGACTGATCTTGACTCCAAACAAAACTAGCCACTGTTTCGTCCCAATTTTTGGTTAAATTATGGCTTACATTGGTTTTGTAATCAAAAACCATAATGTCGTTTTTGTCAGATTCATAACCATCTTCTACCATACTTGTCCAGGCTAAACGAGAGCCATCTTTATTAAACAGTGGCTGCGTATCATAACCTAACATTCCATTTGTTAGGTTATAAGTTTGTTTATTTGCAATATCATATTTGTAAATATCTGTATTGGTGCTTTTTGCGTAGGCTTTGCCGTATTTCTTTTTAGAAACATAAATAATTGATTTTCCATCTGGCGACCATGTGATATCTTCAATTCCTCCAGAAGGTTTTTGTGGCGTATCATAAGGTTCATCTTTCATAATATCTATGGCTTCGCCAATATTTCCATTATTAAAAGGGGCATAAAATACATGTGAGTATTTTCCATCTTCCCAAGTATCCCAATGGCGATAATTTAAATCTTCGTAAATTAAAGCGTTGGCTTTAGGTAAATCTGGGTATTTCTCATTTCCTACATTTTTGATAATAGACACCTCTTTTGTAAAAAGTATATAATCTTTGTTTGGTGAAAGAATTACGTTTTCTAACCCTTCTTTTTCGTTTGTTAATTGTTTAATAGCAGAACCATCAGCGTTCATTTCAAAAAGCTGACCTTTGTAAGAATAAATTAATTTTCCGGTTTTTTGATCTACCATTAAAATTGATTCGCTTCCCGCGGTTAAGGTGATTTGTTTAGCAGCACCTCCGATTAACGGAATGCTGAATAAATTTCTTTCACTTTTGTTTGCCGCTAAATCATAATTAGAAACGCCAAAAATTACATTTTTTTGATCGGCAGTTAATGCTTCACCACTCACCCGTCCTAATTTCCATAACAACTCGGGTGTCATGCTTTTTTGTGCCCAGCTTTGT
>JBILPO010000067.1:0-7977 GCA_044373805.1 Pelobium sp. | reverse complement strand
TTAAGATTGTAAGACTCATCAAGAAGTTTATCGGTACTCACTAAAGCTTTAGCTAATCCAATTTTAGGTGGAGTTGGAATAATAATTTCAACCGTACCTACATTAGATTCTGACCCAGTGATGTCTTTAATTGTATAAGTAAAACTATCCGGTCCGCTATAACCCAGATTTGGTGTGTAAGTAACAATTCCCGTATTGGGGTCTACAGTTACAATCCCATTTAATGGATTAGTTTTAATCACAACACTTTTATTATCTATAGTATTGTTTCCGTCTCTGTCTGTATCGTTACTTATAATATTAATTTGTATAGGTTTATTATAAATACCAATTGCATTATTATTAACAGCAACTGGTATGGCATTTATTATGATTTGAACATCATCAGACGCTGTACATTGCCCCGTAGTATTTAGTATCCATCTAAATAAATAAGTTCCTAGTGACATGTTGTTTACTGTAGTATTAGGTGAACTTGGGTTCACTATAACAGCACCCAAAGGCCCTGAAACTTGTATCCATTGCCCGGTAGAATTAGAAGGCGAATTACCTTGCAAAGTCACACTTCCAGTGGCGGTAGAAATACTTAATAATTGATCCACTCCTGCATTTGATGGTGTTGCAGAAACAGGCTCATTGATAGTAATTGTGGCAATGTTAGAAACAATACCGTAATTATCATTTACCACATAACGAACAGATACGAGACCAGAGACCGAAGCACTTAATGGATTGTATGAAACAGTTCCGTCATTATTCGCAGTAAAAGTTCCTTTACCAGAAACTAAAAAAGATTTTTGTAAACCTGTTAGATTTGGATTAAGATCTATAGAGTTGTTTTGAATTACTCCACTTGGATTAGGAGAAACATCATTATTTGTAACAGGGATAATGGAAGGCCTGCCAGAGCATGCTACGATCTGATCATTTAATGCGGTTGGATTTAATAAATTTCCTCTCTCATAAATATCTATAAACACATTTCTTATTTCGTGAAAATTAGTAGAATTACCTGTTGAAGAGGCAATACCATATCGTAAATTTGCCGGTGCTGGTTCAGCATAATAAAAATTATCAATTACTGTATAGGTTTTTGTTGGTGCGCCACCTACAGTTATTCTCACAGTTACATTATAACCACCAATAGGATTAGGTTTTAAATCTATATAAGCTTTTCTGTATCCAATTGTGGTGCTGTCAGGAAAACGGGTATTTCCATCATAGACCAATGAAAAATTGAAATCAGAAGTTTGTACAGTAGCTAAAAATGGATAATTATTAGCAGTTAAAGCATTGCCATCTCCTTTACCTCTTAAGGTTACAGATTTAGGTCTTAATCCATTCTGCGTAGGACCAGGAATACCACCTTGCCTACCTTCTATTGGATTAGAAAAATTACCATATTCATCAATTCCTATTCCGATATATCCTTTACTTACACCTGGTGAAGTGGGATTTGTTAATGTAAATTGTGAATACCCTAAGGAGCCCCCAAACCCACCAATTACAAAGGGATTAGCCGTTGCATCAAACAAGAAGAAACTAATTCCATCTGCGCCACTTCCACCGTAAGTGTAATATTCAAATTGCATTCTTAAACCCTGCGCTGATGTAAGATTGTTTTGACTATAGATATAACCCTTTTGATCAAAGTTATTGTTTGTAAGTCTTAAGTAACCGTCACCGTCTGGATCTAGACTAGCAGAGGCAGATGCTGTTAAAAACGCGGTAGGTGAGCCTCCAAAAACAATTCCTGAGGCCGTAGCGTTCCTAAAACTTTCAAAATACGGTAACTGAGCCTTTGTTAAAAGACTCACTAATATAAAAACCAAAGTCAGAAATAGATTTGGGTAAAATTTTAGTTTCATAATAATTGCTTTAATCTACTACAGCCTATTGAAGCTGTGGCAGCGATTAACCAAATATCAATCCAGATCAAATTACTAATTAACTAAAGAGTGCTTTTTATGCCTTTAAGCACTTTAAACAAACATTTTCTATTTTAAGTTAGATGTTTAGAATTTAATTTATTTTTAAATAGCGAAATAATTTCTACAATTAGGTAAGTATTTCCTCAAATAAAATTTAAGAATCTACACGCTTTATTTTTTATTATACTCCTGATTATTTAAATAAACATACCTTTAGTATCTCTTAAAACGGGTATTTGCATTAACCTACACCTTTAGAATTAGTTTCTGGCATAGAATTGACTATAAGTGTGAAAAACTACTAGGTTTTATTTTTTACTAATTTGACATTTTAATGCTTTTAGACATATTATAATGAACAAAATATTTAAATCAGTTTTACTGATTGCTTGCTTGAGTTTGGGTGTGCAATATGAAGTAAAAGCTCAACAAACTATTATTCCTGATATTTCTTATTTATTTTTAGAAAAATTGATAGCGACAGCTAAACAAAATTATCCTAAAATTAAACAGTTTGAAATTTCAAAAGAGATAGCAGAAATAAACATCAAAAGAGAAAAACTAAATTGGCTCGACCCTATTGCTGTTTCTTATGTTTCTATTCCTAATAAAACCATCAACTTTATAGATCCTCAGTTTTTTTCAGGATATCAATTTGGGATAAATGTTAATGTTGGAACATTTATGCAAAAACCACTGAATATAAAGAGAACTAAAGCCGACTTAAGATTTATGGTAGAGGAATCTAAAGAATATGCTTTAAGTTTAGAATCTGAGGTGAAAATTAGATACTTCACCTACATACAACAACTAAACAATGTAAAACTATTTACCAGCTCAATGCAAGATGCTGAAGGATTATTAAACGACCTTAAAGTAAGATATGAAAGAGGTGAAGTAACCTTTGGAATTTATAGCGAAGGTTTAATAAGTTTTAGCAACATTAGTAAATCAAAAATAGAATCGGAAGCTGCTTTTCTTATTTCAAAAGCAAGACTTGAAGAGCTTATCATCACAAAAATTGAAGACATAAAATAATGGAAGAGATAAAAAAGTATTACTATTTGTTATATAGATTTAGATTAATCGTCATAGCTGTACCATTAATTACAATTATTATCGCTTATTTTTTGGTGAGAAATCTTCCTGATGAATACATTGCCGAAGGTCAAATTGCTACAGGTATTGTTGATGAAACTCAAAATTTGGTTTCTAATATT
This sequence comes from Pelobium sp., assembly GCA_044373805.1. GTDB lineage: Bacteria > Bacteroidota > Bacteroidia > Sphingobacteriales > Sphingobacteriaceae > Pseudopedobacter. The sequence goes on along the minus strand of JBILPO010000067.1, from coordinate 4,826 downwards.
GATAAACAAGAAGCAAGCATAAATAGAGAGTTTAGTAATCTGATTGAGATTATGAAACTCCAAAAAATAATCAATTTGGTTTCTTATCAATTAATTATTCATGATTTATCAACTGACAAACCTTTTAGAGAAATAAGCACTAAAATTAAAGAGCTTTCTGAAATAGAAAGAAGAAAAGCATTAAATGAGTTTAAAAGAAAATATACTTACAGAGAAACTTTAAATCAGTTTAATGAAGATGATAGAAATCTTTATGATTTATTAAGCTCTATGGGTTATAATCAGGATTTTATTGCAGGTAATATCTATACAGACAGGTTAGAAATTAGTGATTTTATTTCAGTAAAATTCACCTCAGAAAATCCAGAGTTATCTGCATTTGTAGTAAATACGCTTTGTTCTGAATTTATTAATTACTACACCAATATTTTAAGAGAAAATCAAAACAAATCAGTTAAATTTTTATCAAACTTAGCTAAGGTCAAAAGCGACACCTTAAACAAACAGGTTGAAGCCTTAAGAAAATACAAGATTGATAATAGAATAGTTAATTTAGGTGAGCAGTCTAGAAAAATGTATGAGCTAACTGCTGAATATGAAGCTAGAAAGCAGGATGCAGAAAAAGACATTATCTCGCTAAAAGGAACCATAGATAATATAGACAAACAGTTTGATCCATCTCAAAGAAAATATTTAGAGGCCTCACTTATAAAAGTAAATCAAGAAATTACTCAATCAAAAAAAGAACTCACCTCACTTAGCGAGCTCCAAATTAGAAATGATTTTGATCCAAAATATAACAGATCTATAGATTCATTGAAACGAGTTATAAATGCTCAAGTGCTAGAGCAATCTGATAAATATATTACTACACCATTAAGTAGAAAAGAAAATCTGGTAGCTCAAAAATTGACTTTACAGGTTTCTTATGATATTGCCCGTTACAGTCTCAACTCCTTAAAAAGAGAACTACAGGAAATGAATAATAAGTTTGAAAAACTTGTTCCACATGAGGCGGTTATCCAATCATTAGAAAGAAAAATAGATATTGCTGGTAAAGAATACCTTGATATTTTAGATAAGTACAATAATGTGAGCTTAGAAGCGAGTCTTTCAACTAAATTAAGACAAGTTCAAACTGCTATGCCTGGGGTGCAGCTTCCATCTAAAAAAATGCTACTAATTATATTAAGCGGCATCATCAGCTTTATCTTTTGTTTACTAGTGTTTTTTGTCATCTTCTATTTTGATAACAGAGTAGGCAGCCCAAGAGAATTAGCGCAGATTACAGAAATTCCTGTTTTAGGAAAAATAAACAGAGTAAACTCAGCCAATTTAGCCCTTAAAGAAATTTGGAGCAATTTACATGCAAACCCAGAAATGCAGGAACTTAAAAAACAATTACGATCTGCAAGGTATGAGATAAGCAGGGAAATGGTGCCAAGTAATAACACCAAAGGCCAGGTATTAAATATTACCAGCATGAATGACTCTGAGGGTAAAACCCTTTTAATTGCCTGTATAGCTTATTCTTATGTTGTAATTAGTAAAAAGGTATTATTAATTGATGGCAACTTTGATCATCCAAGCATTACAGAAAACTCTAACACTAAATTTTTTATTGAAGATTTTTTAAAAAGTGGAAATTTAGGTTCGGCAGAGTTCAATACCGGTATTATGGTGATGGGAAATAAAGGAGAAGACACCTCTTTATTTGAAGTGGCCGATGAAAAAACCATTAAAGAAAGATTTGATTTATTACGTTCTAAATTTGATATTATTTTAGTTGAAACCCCGTCTTTGGAAACTTTAGGAAAAGCCAAGGAATGGAATTTAATTGCCGATAAAGTAATGGGCGTTTTTGAAGCAAACCAAACTTTATCTAGCAGTAAAAAACAGCATATTAATTATTTAAAAGAGCTTAATGGCCAATTTATTGGATGGGTAATCAACAAAGTTTCGGTAGATTCTTACAGCAAAACTGATGGTGCAATTAATACTAATTTCATTGAGTAAATGATTTTAAAATACCTTGAAATTATTTGGTTTGTAATCCAACTTATTATTGGATATCATCTTTTTTTTCCTCTAATTTTATTATTGATTAGTAAAATTTCTAAAAAGGGAGTATCATTAAATAATTCTGAGCGAATAGATTTAGACTTTGCAGTAATTGTAACTGCTTACGAAGAAATAGATCATTTGCCTAAAGTAGTTACTTCTATCTTAAACCAAAGTCATCAACAATTTTTAGTTTATGTAGTGGCTGATAAATGTGACATTAATAATTTACCTTTTGATAAGGAGCGAGTAATTCTACTAAAACCAGAGACTACAATTGGAAGTAATACAGGTTCTCATCAATATGCTATCGATCATTTTAAAAGAGCGCACCAATACGTTACTATTATTGATAGTGACAATATTCTTCACCCAAATTATTTAAAGGAATTAACATATTCCTTAAATAATGGATTTTTAGCCGTTCAAGGCCTTAGAGCTGCTAAAAATTTAAATAGCACCTATGCTTGTTTAGATGCTGCCAGAGATATTTATTATCATTTTTATGATGGAAAAATTTTATTTAAAAGTGGTTCTTCTGCTACATTAGCTGGTTCTGGAATGGCTTTTAAAAGTGATTTATACAACTCATTTTTAAAACAAAACAAAGTAAGTGGAGCTGGCTTTGACAAAGTATTGCAAGCTTGGTTACTTAACCAAAATTTAAGAATCGCATTTAATGAGAAAGCTGTTGTTTATGATGAAAAAACCACACATTCAGATCAATTGGTAAAACAAAGATCTAGATGGCTAAACACATGGTTTAAATACTTCAAATTTGGTTTTAACATCACTTTTAAGGGTATCAAAAACCAATCTGTTAACCAATTATTATTTGGATTAGTTCTCTTAAGACCTCCCCTATTTATTTTTCTAATCTTGTCTGTTTTGGCAACATTAATCAATATTATTTTTGGTCTCAATTATTGGATTTGGATATTGGGTATAATTTGTTTTGTGGTTAGCTTTTTTTTATCATTAAATAACTCAGAAACAGATAAAAGAATTTATGCCTCATTAATTAATATCCCAAAATTTATTTTCTTTCAAATTTTATCCTTAACCAAGGTTAAAAAAGCAAATAAAATATCGGTAGCAACAAAACATATTCAAAATGGGAGTTTTAAAAACTAAAATAAATGAGAATAAATCCTGATTTAGATGTAGATAAAAGAAAAGCTCAGAATTTCTTACTTTTCAAAAAATGGCTAGCTATTGTCATCTGCTTTATAACCACTTTTTTCTTTTTTTTAAAAATATTATTCTTCTAAAAGGTGATGAGAAATATAAATTTTCAAATAAACAGTAAAGGGAAGATTTTTTATGTAGCTATTGCCGTTACACTAATTTTAGTTTCAATTGTGGCTACTTTTGTAATAAAATTATACGGTTTAAAAGGCGGTATAATGCCTGTTATTTTAACTTTCGGGATTATTTTTGTTTATGGAGTATTAAGATTACCCCGATTTGGTGTTTTAGCTTTACTGGTGATGGCTTATTTCATTATGTTTATTATTAGTATGGCTTTTACCGAATTTCCATTAGGAACCGTAATGGATGGTATGCTTGCACTCTTAGTGATTGGTTTTTTTATTCAACAAAAATATTATAAGAACTTTAAAGTATTTAAAAATCCCGTTTCCTATCTCATTTTAGTTTGGGTTGTTTATAATCTTATACAGGTCTTCAACCCAAATGCGGCCTCACAATTAGCTTGGGTTTATACCATAAGAAGCGTTGCTGTTGTGATGCTTTCTTACTTTATATTTAGCTACTACATTATTTCTATAAAGTTTATTAGATCTATTTTAATTGTTTGGTTATCACTTGCTGTTTTTGCTGCTTTATATGCAATTAAACAAGAATACATAGGGTTTTTCCCATTTGAAGAATGGAATCATTTTGATCCTCTTATACAATCTTTACTTTTTATAGATGGGCATTGGCGTAAAAATTCAATTTTTTCAGATCCTGTAGCTTTTTCTTATAACATGGTGGTCTGTAGTATTCTTTGTTTAGCTTTAATTACTGGACCCTTTAAATTAAGATTGAAATTCGTTTTTGGATTTTTAATGTTACTATTTTTAACAGTAATGCTTTATTCTGGCACTAGAGCAGCTTATGTACTCTTGCCTGCTGCGGGGATTCTCTTTCTAGTTATAAAACTAAATAAGTCCTTATTCTTTCTAGCAATAGTTGCCGGTTTATTATTATTTGTGGTGATCAACATCCCTACTGGCAATGTAACTCTTTACAGGTTCCAAAGTGCTTTTAAACCCAATAATGATGCTTCTTTTAATGTTAGAAAAGCTAATCAGAAAAAAATTCAACCTTATATTCAATCTCATCCAATTGGTGGTGGTTTAGGAGCCACCGGAGTTTGGGGAGTAAGGTTTGCACCCAACTCTTTTTTAGCAAAATTCCCACCTGATAGTGGTTATTTAAGGGTGGGAATGGAACTCGGTTGGATAGGTTTATTTATCATTTGCAGTATTATGTTTACCGGCTTATACATGGGCATTAAAAATTATTTTAACATGAGAGATCCTGAGCTTAAAAGCTACTGTTTCGCTATGATTTTAATTATATTCGCTATAGCTATTGGTAATTTCCCACAAGAGGCTATAGTTCAATTTCCTTTAAACATTTACTTTTATCTCTTTTTGGCTTTAATTCAAGTGACAAAAGTGCTAGACGATAAAAAATATAAAGAAGAACAAGCCATAATAGAGAAAAAAATAAAAGGACTTATATAAATGTCTGTA
>JBILPO010000066.1:0-7982 GCA_044373805.1 Pelobium sp. | reverse complement strand
AGTATACTGAGAAAAATTATGCGGGTATAGATAGAAAATACTTTGACCCAGTTATTGAAGGGATGAGCAAAGTAGTAAATGCACCCAACGGAACAGCTTATTTTTCTAAAATAATGGATATAGAAATTTGCGGTAAAACCGGAACGGTTCAAAATCCGCATGGAGCAGATCACTCTGTATTTGTAGCTTTTGCACCAAGAGACAATCCTAAAATTGCTATTGCAGTAGTGGTAGAAAATGCAGGTTATGGCGCTACATGGTCTGCGCCAATAGCAAGTTTAATGATTGAAAAATATTTAAAAGATTCTATTAGCAGACCTAAATATTATACCGATAGATTGGTAAATGCTAATCTTTTACCCGGGCAAAAGAAACCTACTCTAAAAATTAGCGCAAAAAAAGATAGCACAACAGCTACTAAACCTGTAAGAAAAGGAGTTTCGCCAATATCTACCCCAAAATTAAAAGTCAAAGAAAATGAATAACCAAAACAGAAGCTTTTTCTTTAATGTAGACTTTTTTACCATTCTACTTTTTCTGAGTTTGATGGCTATTGGCTGGTTTAATATTAACGCTGCGGTTTTTAATGAAGACCAATCTTTAATTAGTTTAGACACCAACTCTGGTAAACAACTTATTTTTATTGTAATTGCTATTGTATTAGGCGCAGTTATTCTGTTATTAGATTCTAAATTCTTTTATCTTTTCTCTCCTGTATTTTACGGGATTACCATACTCTTACTGATAGCCGTTTTAGTGGTAGGTAGAAATGTAGGTGGAAACCAAGCTTGGATACCTATTGGTAGTTTTAGGTTGCAACCCTCTGAATTTGCAAAATGGGCAACAAGTTTATTATTAGCCAGGCATTTAAGTGTGATGAACACCAAACTGTCTGATTTAAAAACTTTAATTCCTGCTGCAGCCATATTAGGCTTACCTGTTTTTTTAATTATTTTACAGCCTGATGCGGGCTCGGCGTTGGTATTTACTTCTCTTATTTTTGTTTTGTACAGAGAGGGATTGTCTCCTTATTACCTTATTGCGGGCTTAATCATGATCATATTATTCATCTTTACCCTCCTATTCACTAAAATTTATGTGATTGTTGGATTGGTTTTGGTCTTAGGATTATTGATTTACAAATACAAAAAAAACAGGAAACTCATCATGGTATTTGTGATTGGGTTTATCCTCTCAATACTATTTATTTTTAGTGTAGATTTTGTTTACAAAAACATTTTAAAACCTCACCAAAAAGTAAGAATAGATTTAATTCTTGGAATTGTAAAAGACCCTAAAGGCGCTGGTTATAACGTAAATCAATCTAAAATTGCCATTGGTTCTGGCGGTTTATTAGGAAAAGGTTATTTACAAGGAACCCAAACAAAATTCAACTTTGTGCCAGAACAAAGTACCGATTTTATATTTTGTACCATTGGAGAAGAATGGGGTTTTGTAGGTAGTTTTGTGGTCATTTCAATATATTTAATGCTGTTGCTACGCATTTTACACCTCGCGGAAAGGCAAAGGTCTTCTTTTAGTCGCATTTATGGTTATGCAGTTGCCTGTATTATTTTTTGCCATTTCTTTGTGAACATAGCCATGACTATTGGTTTAATGCCCGTAATTGGTATTCCACTGCCTTTTATAAGTTATGGTGGATCTTCTTTAATAAGTTTTACTATTTTACTCTTCATTTTGCTAAAGTTAGACGCTAACCGAATGGGCATTATTTAAATCTTCTAATTTTTCTGTTAATTTGATAAACTAGCTTAAAAGATGAAAGCCAAAATTCCAATAGCTTTAATTACTACAAGAATAATTATTGGATTTGTGTTAATCTTTTTGAGCTTTAAAAAAGTAGAACATTACCCAGTCATTGCTATTATTATATTAACTATTGGCTTATTAACCGATATTTTTGATGGAATTATTGCCCGTAAGTTAAACATCTCTTCACAACTATTAAGAAGATTAGATTCTACCGCAGATCAGATATTTTTTATCTCTGTAGCCATTGCTACTTACCTACAATGTACTGCGTTTTTTAAATCAAATGTGATCATGCTCCTTGTTATTTTTGTAGTTGAAGGATTAACCTATTTGGTGAGTTTTATAAAATTTAGGAAAGAAATAGCCACGCATTCTATTGGTGCAAAAATTTGGACACTCTTTATATTTGCTACACTTATACAAGTGATGTTAGAATGTGAATCAGTTATTCTTTTTTACTTTTTCTTTTGGACAGGCATCATCACAAGGTTAGAAATTATAGCTATCCTACTCACTTTAAAAACATGGACCAATGATGTACCCTCCATTTATCATGCGGTAAAATTAAGACAGGGAAAAGAGATTAAACGACACAAAATGTTTAATGGGTAAAAAAAACCCAACATTTTGATCTTCTTTAATCCATCTTTAAGGTTTATTTTTCGGCCACACCAATCATAATATACCGGTTAGATTTTGGGATTAAATAATCACAAATGGCATCAATTTTACCTAAAAATATTCTTTGCTTTTCGTTTCTTCCAAAAGTGCCTAAAAATCCTACTGTTTTATAATTCAATACTTTATAGGATGAAAAAAGCTTCACTATATCTTTAAGCTTAGAATAATTCCATTCGTTAGACCACCTAATAAACCACTTTCTAGAATATTTATGGAATAGCGAAGCTGCCGTATTTTCTACAAATAACAATTTCCCACCTGGCTTTAATGCTTTATAAATTTGGTCAATCACTAATTGATCTACGTCTTTTATTTTATTAGCGCCAATACCCCCCAAAACAGATTTAAACAGAATAATATCAAAGTAATTATCATAAGGAATTTCAAGCGCACTTAGTGGTTGGTAGGTTATTTTTCTCTCGCAGTTATACTTTCGATGTAAATTTTTTGCTTTCTGAAGAATTTGAGGCTGATCAAAATAACTATAATCCGTACAGATCACTTTATTTCCATTTAAAGCAAGCCATAAAGATAAACCACCTTGCTCGGCACCAATTTCCAAGCAGTTGTAATTTTTATCTTTAATATCGATTTTTTGATTCCAATATTCAAGAGATTTAGACCAGTTTGTGGTATCCCAGCCAATAATGTCGTTTATTAATTCTTTTCTCATATTTGAGCAATTAATTATTCTTATACATAAATTAATTACTCAAGATAAACTATTTATGAATCGCTGAAAAGCATCATTAATAAATTGTAAACTAAAGTTTACAGAAAACCAACCCGTTAAATATTAAATGCTAAAATCAAAGGATAAATTGTGAAGTAGGTTCACAATTTTGAAATGGCTGTTTCAAATTAAATCATTAACCACATAGAAGCTGGGCCTCACAGAATTAAAACCCTTGCATATAATCTCTTTAATTCTTTACGAAATTTGCGCTTAAACCTTGCGGTCTTTGCGATAAAAACTAATTAAAATTTTCTATTAAGATACTCGTATAAACGATCTACAACGTCTTGCTTATTTTCCCAATTGTTCTTTTTAGCGTAGTTTTTTAGCAAGAAATTATCTGCCGCATCAAAAGATTCAAATCGGTTAAGAATCTCAATAGCTTCGCTATAGGCTAAGTTGTAACCATTAAAAAGCTCTTTAATAAAAATCATTTTATCGTTTAAGCTAATGGTTGTTTTAAGATCAATTGAAGCTTTTTTTCCTATATTTGATGATGCCGTCCGTTGGTCTTTCTTTGAAGAAAGCAAATCATTCAAAGTCATTGTAGTTTCTACAATTGCTACTAGCGGTTTAACTATTTCTTGGGTAAGAATTTCTTCTATCTGCTCTTCTATTACTTCTTCTTCAACAATAAAAGTTTTTTCTTCTATAATTTCTATCTCAACCTCTTCCTCAACTAAAGCTTCCTCCTCTTTTTCTTGAATCATTAAATAAGGTTCGGGACCTTCTTCTTCCTCTAAAGAAGGAGTCGCTTCTTCTGGAAGACTAGATTTCACTCCTAAAACTTCTTCTGCTTCTTCTTCGATTAACGCTCTATCAAAAACTTCTTCCACAGATCTTTTCTTTTCAAAATCAAAAACCATTTCTACCGGTTCTTCTTCTAATGCGAAAGCAAAAAATGGTTTTTCTGTTGGTTCTTCTGATTCTTCCAATTCCTCATCTTCCTCATTTGGAATTAAATTAAGTGAATAAACCTCCACTTTTTCTATCAAGAGTTCTTCTTCAAAAGGCTCTTCAACCATTGTTTCTAACTCAACAATAGGTTCATCAACAGCTGTATCCTTGTTTGTTTGGCTACTTAACTTTTTTAAAACCTCTATATGGTCTATCAAAAAATCAGCATTAGCGGTAAACAATTCTAATTCTAATAGATTGATTTTAGTGGTGTTACTTAAATATTGCTGCTGGTCATTTAACTCTTGTATGATATGACCTATCTTTCTAAGAATTTCCTGCTGATTCATCATGATATAAAAACGTATGCATTGATTATTATTGTTGGTAAAACGCTATCAAAAATAACATATAATTCTGATATTAGCCGAAAGGTACACATCAAGTTTAGGTTTATATATGTTGTTTAGCGACGAAAGATTAAGAAGAAGAAATGAATTTGGCGGAAGCATTGAAGTAATTTGTGGTTCTATGTTTTCTGGTAAAACCGAAGAATTGATTAGAAGATTAAGAAGAGCACAAATTGCTAAATTACAAGTCGAGATTTTTAAACCTAAAACTGACACCCGTTATGATGAAACAGCAGTAGTTTCTCATGATTTAAACTCCATTCATTCTACTCCGGTTGACCATTCTTCGGCTATTTTATTGTATGGCAGCAACACACAGATAGTTGGGATAGACGAGGCTCAATTTTTTGATGATGAATTGCCCGAAGTGTGCGTAAAGTTGGCTAATAAAGGAGTTAGAGTAATAATAGCTGGTTTAGATATGGATTTTACTGGAAAACCTTTTGGCCCAATGCCTGCCTTAATGGCTATTGCAGAAGAAGTTACCAAAGTACATGCCGTATGTATGAAATGTGGCGGATCTGCACTTTTTAGCTATAGATTGGTAGAGAATAAAAACCAATTAATGTTGGGCGAAAAAGAAAGTTATGAGCCTAGATGTAGGGCTTGTTTCAATAGCATTTAATTTAATTTAGGTTATTTAATAACCACCATTTTCATCACTTTTTCTAAGCCTTCAAAACTTGTTTTGTAGAAATAAATTCCGCTATTTAAATTAGAAGCATCTAAATTAAAAGAGTGCGTTCCTTTATTAAGTTTTGCATTTAATAAAGTAAAAACCTTTTTCCCTGTTAAATCATAAATCTCTATACTGGTTTTTCCATTGCTGGGAAGATATATTGAAATTTGTGTTTCTTGCTTTACCGGATTTGGAAAATTTTGAGCAACATCAAAACCTTTAGCCGTAAAAACCGGCTCTATTGCAGTTAATAATTGGGTGTATTTAGCCTGCGCCACTATTGCCGAATTACTGATATCCATTAAATTATCGCCAGCAATAAAAGCGAATGCCACTTTTACCGATCCGTTTACGGGGATACTATAGTTTCCGTTTCCTATTACAAACATTACATCTAAACCACTACCAGTCCCTAAAGATGTAGCCCTAATTCCGTTAGATAAAGTTTGATATTTCTCAGCAATGGTAAAATTTCCATCTTGCAAAAGGTCTCCGGCAACTTGGTAAGACAGAGGATAAAATAGCGGATTAGCGTTTGCAGAAAGCAATTTTACACCCGCATAAGGGGAAAGCGGTGTAGAAGCGTATGTGTAGCCCATTTTTAAACCTTCATCATATTTAACTATATTTTTAGTACCGTCGTCTACGTCCCAATCTGTAAATAAAGCCACATAAATATTATTAATTGTGGCGGTGCTTTTGTTGAAAATCTCATACTCTACCACCACGTATTTATCATCAGGAGAATCCTTGTAGGCAATTTGACGGTTTTTAACTTCAATATTTAAAGGCAAAGGACTTAATAAATCATTTGAGGTGGCCACTCCTTCATAAGCAGCTACAGAATTACTAATCTTACCCACTCTTACTACTTTGTTAAAATGATTATCTACGACCCCGTTTACACCTCTGGCATTATTAGAAACCTTATCAGTAGCATTTCCAATCATCAGCGCAGCTTCATACAATAAAGAAAAATCTTTGTAAACAAAACCTAAACCATTTGAGGCATTATCGCCACTAAAACCTACCCTTCCGTTACTAGTGATGGTGGTATAAACCTGATTAACAGTGACATTTTGATAGTCTAAATTTACAATGGTATTAAAGAATTCTTTATCCTGGTAGGAAGAGGAAGGAGAACTGTAACTCAATTTAAAAAGTACCGTGGTATTTTCTAATGTACCTTGTTTAACCACCACTTTAAATGGACCAATTTTTTTAATTTCTGAAGCTGCAAAAGCACCGCTTATTAAAGTTGGATTAAGCACTTGTACACTGGTATTTGTGCTACTTAAAGTCACATTGGTATTACTAGTTGCTTGCAAAACATTTTTCAGGTCAAAGTAATAGTTTAAAGTATCGCCTATGGCATAAGAGCCTAAAGAATTATCGTTAATAGTGATTTTTTGATTTCTTAAAGAAGGCATACTTATCGCACTTAATGCTTTAAAAACATTTAATCTACCATTGCCCAGTTGATCTTGAAAATCACTATTCCCGCTTAGGTTAGATATATCATCGGTATTTAACCTTAATAATTCTCCCACTTGCAGTCCGGTTAAATTGGGATTTTTAGCCAATACCAATGCGGCTGCACTAGAAACAATGGGCGTAGCCATAGAAGTGCCACTTTTATAACTATATCTGTCTCTATTAATGGTACTGTAAATTGAGGCTCCAGGAGAAGAAATTGAAACGTGATAGCCATAACTTGAAGATGATGATTTTACATCATCTGATTTTACGTTTGCTACCGTAAATGCACCTTTGTAAGCCGCAGGATAAATGAGTTCATTATTACCACTATTACCAGCAGCAACTACTACCAAGCAGCCTTTGCTTATTGCATAATTAATTATATCCTGACCAAAAGCACCGCCACCGGGCCCTCCCCAAGAACAGTTGATAATTTTAGCTCCATGATTTGCGGCATATAATATTCCGTCGTAACCACGATAAATTGCTCTGGCGTTATCATCAGCCCCCACCTTTAAAATCATTAATTTAGCGGTTTGGGCAATACTTGAAATCCCTAAAGAATTATTAGTTACCGCCGAAGCCAAACCACTCACATGAATTCCATGGTCTAAGGAATCGGCAGGGACATCCGGATTATTATCTTCTATAACATTAGATGCAGATGCTCCTACAAAATCCCACCCTCTAAAATTATCAATATAGCCATCATTGTCATCATCGATGCCATTGGCAGGATCAGCCGAGTTTTGATGAATATTAGTGGCTAAATCTACATGCTGCAAATCAGATCCCGAATCTACAATGGCTATAATTACGCCATTTGCATTGGGCTGAATATCCCAAGCTTGAGGCGATTTTACCTGATCTAGATAATTCTGAAAACCGGCAATATAATCCACGTCATTAGGGGTTATACTGGTTTGATAAATAAAACGGGGTTCGGCGTATTCTATTCTTGGGTCTTTTAAAATTTCATTAATTACCTGTTCAATAGGCAGATTGTTCTCAAACCCGATTTCAAAAATGCGGTTTAAACCATTGTCATTGATTTTTTGTTGATCGGATAGTGATTTTAAAGATAAATCTCCGGAAACCAAAATAGGCTTTTGATAGGTTATTTTTATCCCGATTGATGACTTTTTTGAATCATTACCGAAAGTTTTAACGCCTTGTAATGGCACATTTTTATACTTGATAATTAAGGTATTGGCTAAATAATCTTTAGCGTTTACCCCTTTAGGTAAACGATAAGGTTTAACCTCTTGTGTTTCATTAAAAGATACAAATGAAGAATGAATAAGAATAACTAAAACCGCTAATTGGT
>JBILPO010000065.1:0-8043 GCA_044373805.1 Pelobium sp. | reverse complement strand
CCATGTTTTTTACTTCAGTATCTCCTTCGGTTACAATGGCAATAACTACTCCTTTTCTTGCTTTTACTTCCTGTATATTAGAAATAACTTTTTCATAAGATGAAGTTTTGGTTGCAATAACCACTACAGGCATTTCTTCATCAATTAAGGCAATTGGTCCATGTTTCATCTCTGCAGCCGGGTACCCTTCTGCATGGATATACGAAATTTCTTTAAGTTTTAAAGCTCCCTCTAAAGCTACAGGAAAACCACTTCCTCTACCCAAGAAAAGCGCATTTCTAGAATCTTTGAATTTTTTGGCAATACCTAAAATATAGTCATTAGATAAGAGTGTTCTCTCAATTAGATCAGGAATTTTTTCTAACTCAACTAATAAGCTAATGAGTTTACTTTGCGTAATCGTCCCTTTTGTTTGAGCCATATAAAAGGCCATCAAAGTTAAAACAGTAACTTGAGCAGTAAATGCTTTAGTTGACGCTACACCAATCTCTGGTCCGGCATGGGTATATACTCCCGCATGTGATAACCTTGGAATAGAAGCACCAACAACATTACAAACGCCAAAAATTGTAGCCCCTCTTTCTTTGGCCAACTCAATTGCTGCCATGGTATCTGCTGTTTCTCCTGATTGAGAAATGGCAATTACAATATCTTTTTCCGATATAATTGGGTTTCTATATCTAAATTCAGACGCATATTCTACCTCCACCGGGATTCTTGCATATTCTTCAATCAGATATTCTCCAACTAAACCAGCATGCCATGAAGTTCCACAGGCTACAATAATGATTCTATCTGCATTTTTGAACTTCTCGGTATAATCTTTAATGCCTCCAAGTTGTACTTTCCCCTCTTCTGGATAAATTCTTCCTCTCATGCAATCACGAATAGAACGTGGTTGCTCAAAGATTTCTTTCAACATAAAATGCTCATAACCTCCTTTTTCAAGCATCTCTAGTTTGAGTTCTAAAGCTTGTATATAAGGGGTTTGGATTGTATTATCTATGTTTTTAATCAGAAGCTCATCCTTTTTTAAGTAGGCAATTTCGTTGTCATTTAAATAGATTACGTTTTTAGTGTATTCTACAATTGGTGTAGCATCTGAAGCTACAAAATACTCATGCTCACCTACTCCAATTACCATTGGACTACCTTTTCTGGCCGCAATAAGTTGATTGGGATCGTCTTTACTCATGATTACTATAGCATAAGCCCCAACAACTTCATTAAGCGCTACCCTTACGGCTTCTCTTAAATCAAGATTTGCTTTACTTTGTATATCCTCAATTAAATGAATCAATACTTCAGTATCGGTATCACTTTTAAAAGTATGACCTCTTGCAATCAATTCTTCTTTTAAAGGCCCGTAATTTTCTATAATCCCATTGTGAATAATAGCTAAATTCTCATCACCTGATTGATGTGGATGAGAATTTTTATCATTAGGAGCTCCATGGGTAGCCCAGCGGGTGTGTCCCATGCCTACGCGGCCGGTTTGATCATTTTCACCTATGAATTCTTCTAGGTTACTAACCTTTCCCGCTTTTTTATAAATATTTAAATGCGAAGAGTTGTTAATTAAGGCTATACCGGCACTGTCATACCCTCTGTATTCTAAGCGATGTAAACCTTTAATGATGATTGGATAGGCATCTCTAAAACCTATATATCCGACTATACCACACATAAAAAAAAATATATTTTGTAGATTATTTGCTAAGCTACAAAATATAGTTTCATTAAAAAACTCTTTAGATTTTCTTACTTTAAATCTGTATAATAAATTTTAAGTTGTGCTTTGTAAGATACGTTGCCGCCTCCGGTTAAAGATCTTGCCGCCACATCAAAAATACTTCCTGAACTGGAGAAATCTGATACAGTAATGAATGTGCCGTAATTTTTGGTTTTGCCATTAATTAAATCTTGTACATATCCTGTAAAATTAAATACATAAGATTTGGTTGCACTGTTGTAAAAGCCGCCAATAAAACCAGGCCCAAGGTTTCTAAAGTCATTAGGGTTTTCATCAGGAATGTATTGTGGTCTTTCGGCAATATCCCATCTAAACGCTCTTAACCTTGAAATAGGTTTGTACGGGGTCTCAGACCCATTAACAACTTTTAAAATAAGTTCTGCTCTGTTAATGGCTACATTCTCTCCTAAGGCTTTTAATTTATTTAAATAAGGAAAGTCAACTTTAACTTGCGTACCGCCTAAACTTTTTATGTAAAGATTATTGCTGTTTTTACTGGTATTTTGTAGCTCTGTTGCAACAGCAGAGCCGTTTAAATCCCATGTTACTTCAGAAACTGCATGTCCGCTAGTTCCCGTTATTACGAAACTGGTATTTACGGTGTCTATTGTTCCGGTGGTGGAGGTTTTTTTATAAAACAGATCTAATTTGGCTGCATTTTGGGCGTAAGTGTTGAATAAAAAAACTCCTCCGTTATTGGTGGTAGTGGTTTTGTTTAGAGAAACATATAATCCTTTTATAAAATCATTGAAGACTTTATTTGATAACAAGTTTAATGAATCTGTTTTTAAGATATTATTGGTAATAAAGCTTGCGTCGAGTTTGATTCTAAGTTGGGCAGAAACCTTCTTAATGGTGTCTTTTTTTCCAACTAAAATATCTTGCAAAATTATACTGTCTTTGTATCGGGCGCTAAAATTTTTAGATCCTACTAATGCGGTTTTAAAAGCCCATTTTTTTGTGTTGTAATAAGTCTTTGGGCTTTCAGTATAGAGAATTTCATTTAATTGCCTTACTTCTACTGTATAATTGGTGCCTATACTATCTCCATAAAAACCCGCAAAAGGCAACACTAATACGGCAGAATCTAAAACAGGGTTTTTACCAAAGGTGTAATTAGCTGTGGGTAAACTTAAAGCCACCGCTATATTGCTTGTGGTGGTGCCAAATACTGGGTCTTTAAAATAGGCTAATACGCTATTATTAGTGCCATTAGAAACAACGCTATCTTGTTTCATTAGTTTGGTAAATACAGTACTTGTATCTATAAACTTAGAATTTAAAGCAATATTAGGATCAACATCTAATCCCACACTTGACGAGTTTTTACACCCGCTAAAAATAAAAAGACTTACTAACAAAGTTAATAAGCCTGATTTTATAAATTTCATATGATTATTTCAATAATTAAGCAACTGATACTAATTCATCAGATGCGATTTCTTGGTAAAAATTGTAATAATTTTCGAAATCTAATGTGGCATCGTAACTTAAAACTGTTTTTTCTGACTTTTTAACAAAGTTTAACAGTTCAGCATCAATTTTTTCATCTCCTATCACCACACCATCAGAATACTTAATTGCTGCTTTATTCATCGCTGAGTGTGTTGCTTCTGTGTAATCAACAGTATCTGAAGCATTCATTCCCTTCATTACTGCCTTTTTTGCAAACTCAGTTCCTAGCGTTTCGGTAAAGGTATCTTCACCATATACAGAATAGATGATTTTAGCGTCTTTAAAAGTAGGATCGTCTTTATAATTCGTTTTTAAATAGGCAGGAACCAAAGCGCTCATCCAACCATGACAATGAACAATATCAGGGGCCCATCCTAATTTTTTTACAGTCTCTAAAGCGCCTTTACAAAAGAAAATTGTTCTTTCGTCATTGTCGGCATAAAACTTACCTTTTGCATCATTAAAGACGTATTTTCTGTGAAAATAATCTTCATTATCTAAAAAGTAAACCTGCATTCTTGCAGCCGGAATAGAGGCTACCTTTATAATCAATGGATTATCAGTTTCGCCAATTACAATGTTCATTCCTGATAATCTGATTACTTCGTGTAATCTGTTTCTTCTTTCATTAATATTACCAAATCTTGGCATAAGGATTCGAATTTCGAAACCTTTATCCTGCATAGCTTGCGGTAATTGTCTGGTAATCTTTGAAATGTTTGTTAGTTCCAGAAATGGCGACATTTCATGTGTGATAAACAAAAGCTTGGTTTTTCCCATCTCCTAATCTTTGTTAAGTTTTTGTTAAGAAGTATTTTTAGAAGCGCAAATATAAGTATAATCTAGCAAAATAACAATGAGTTATGCAAATGCTTTTTGTTTATTACTAACTATTTACACAATTTAGCGGATTAAATTTTTTAGTTTTTGAAAATCATAAAAACCCAATTAGAACTCTCAGGTTATCTAGATTCTTTTAGAAAAAATAATTTTAGGCTAGGCTTAGTCCCAACAATGGGAGCTTTGCATAAAGGTCATTTATCTTTAATCGAACAGTCAAAATTAATATGTGATTTTACGGTAGTGAGTATTTTTGTAAATCCAACACAATTTAACAATCCTGATGACTTATTAAAGTACCCTAAACCTATTGCTGAAGACACAAAAATGTTAGAGCAAGCCGGCTGCGATATTCTTTTTTTGCCTGAGGTAAACGAAATGTATCAAAACCATGAAGAATGGAATTATGAAGTTGGGGCTTTAAACAAAATCCTAGAAGGTGAATTTAGGCCCGGTCATTACAAAGGGGTTACCCAAATTGTGTTTAAATTATTTGATTTAGTAAAGCCAACTGTTGCTTTTTTTGGCCAAAAGGATTACCAACAGTTTTTGGTAATAAAAAATATGAATGATGATTTAAACTTAGGTATTGAACTAGTGTCTTGCCCAATTATTAGGGAAGCAAATGGTTTAGCCATGAGCTCTAGAAATATTAGGTTAAATGATGTGCAACGAGAAAAAGCACTTACCTTATACCAATCATTATTGTTTTTTAAAGAAAATTACTATCGTTATTCTATAGACGAATTATTAGAAAAGGCTATTGAATTTTATCAAAATGATGAAGATTTGAAATTAGAATATTTTAAAATTTGTGATCAAAACACACTCTTAGACAAGCAAATAAACGATAAGGAAAGCGCTATTGCTTTGGTGGCTTGTCTAGTTGGCGAAACAAGGCTCATAGATAATATGATGCTCCCTTAACAATAATTTTAATTTCTATTTCTAAATTTGCGACATGATTATTGAAGTTTTAAAATCTAAAATTCACAGGGCAAAGGTTACCCAATCAGAATTAAATTATGTTGGTAGTATTACTATTGACGAAGATTTGATTGATGCTGCGAATATGATTCCTAACGAAAAAGTTCAGGTAGTTAATAACAACAATGGCGCTCGTTTTGAGACTTATATCATCAAAGGCGAAAGAGGAAGCGGGACCATTTGTTTAAATGGTTCTTGTGCTAGATTAGCTCAAATTGGGGATATTGTAATTATTGTTTCTTATGCCCACATGGATATGGAGGAGGCAAGAAAATATGAACCCGTATTAGTTTTTCCTGATGAAAATAATCAGCTTATCAAATAAACTTATCGATTGAAATTCAATTTTTTTGGCACAATTAAGTATGTTATTTTATTCTCAATAGGAACAAGTATCCTTTTTTTCTCTTTAAAAACCAGTATCATCCCGACTTATTTACCGATTTAAAAAACGCCAATTGGAACTGGGCTGTTGTAGCAGCTTTTTTTGTATTGGCAGCGCATTTCTTTAGAGCTTTAAGATGGCAATTAATGATTGCTTCAATTACTTTAAATAAGCCAAAATTAGCCCTTACTTTTAATGCTTTAATGGTCGGCTACCTTATCAATTTGGCGGTTCCAAGAGCGGGAGAAATAGCCCGATGCGCTTTACTTGCTAATAAAGAAAAATTAAACATGGTTTCTTTATTAGGAACCGTTATAATAGAGCGTGTGATAGATTTATTACTGTTGTTAATCTTAGTTTTAACAGCGCTGTTTATTTATACAGACTTGCTGATTTCGTTCATTCAAAAACTCAATTTTTCTACTTCTTTTCAAAACGGTAAATGGTTGTGGTTAGGGGTATTAATTGTTGTTTTCACTGGCTTATTGCTCTTTTTAAAATATAGCAAAAGCAAAAAAGGGATTTTTATAAAAATCAATTATCTTTTTAACAAGTTTAAAACAGGCTTATTATCGGTAAAACAAATTAGCAATCCTTTTCTATTTGTGGTTTATACTGTTGTAATCTGGTTTTTTTATATTTTATCCTCTTTAATAGGATTCAATGTTTTGCAAGAAACTTCATTACTTGGTTTTTCTGCAGCAATTTTAACCGTAATTGGAGGAAGTTTAGGCATGATTGTTCCAATACAAGGTGGAATTGGAACTTTTCATTTTATGGTGACCGAAGTTTTGGCTATTTTAAATATTAGCAGAGCAGCTGGTTTAGAATACGCTACCATCATTCACGCTGCTCAAACTTTAGCCGTAATCATTTTCGGATTTTTAGGCTTAATTTTAGGTTTTAAAATTAAGAACACAGCTTATGAAAAATAACAAAGCTACGCTACAATCTAAAATATATAATAGCCTCGAGGATTTTGAGCAACAATTAGGAAATTGGAAAAACAGCAATCAAAAGATAGTTTTTACCAATGGTTGTTTTGATATTATGCATTTAGGACATGTAGATTACCTATCCAAAGCGGCTGATTTAGGTACAAAGTTAGTGATCGGATTAAATTCTGATGATTCTACAACAAGATTAAAAGGCCCCACTCGCCCAATAAATGATCAACAATCTAGAAGCAGTATTTTAGCCGCTTTTTTCTTTGTTGATGCCATCGTTCTCTTTGATGATGAAACCCCTCTTCGATTAATCAAAGCTATTTTGCCTAATGTTTTAGTCAAAGGTGCAGATTATGAAATAGCAAATATTGTAGGTGCAGAAGAAGTATTAGCAAATAATGGCGAAGTGAAAACTATAGCCTTTATTGAAGGCTACTCCACCTCCGCAATAGAACAAAGAATTTTAAAAGCCCAGTAATAATTTTTTTACATTACTATGCTTGCATAATAATTTCTTATATTTGTTTGTCTTTCATAAACCAGACAAAACAAAATTTTAATTTCTAAGGCATAAACCTACAAATAAGAACTTATACTATGCATTTCCAATTTTCCGAAGAACATTTAATGATTCAGCAAGCGGCCAGAGATTTTGCGCAAACTGAGTTAAAGCCAGGTGTAATAGAAAGAGACGAACATCAAAAATTTCCGACTGAGCAAATAAAAAAATTAGGTGAGTTGGGATTTATGGGGATGATGGTTGATCCAAAATATAATGGTTCGGGCATGGATGCTATTTCTTACGTTTTGGTCATGGAAGAGCTATCCAAAATTGATGCTTCTGCATCTGTGGTTGTATCTGTAAATAATTCTTTGGTTTGTTTTGGCTTAGAACATTTTGGTTCAGAAGAGCAAAAAGAAAAATACCTAAAGCCATTAGCTGCTGGAGAAAAAATTGGTGCATTCTGTCTTTCAGAGCCAGAAGCTGGTTCTGATGCTACCTCACAACATACTACCGCAATAGATATGGGCGACCATTATTTATTAAACGGAACAAAAAACTGGATTACCAACGGAAGTTCTGCCTCTACTTATTTAGTAATTGCACAAACTGATGTTTCTAAAGGTCATAAAGGGATAAATGCCTTAATTGTAGAAAGAGGAATGCCTGGTTTTACCATTGGTTTAAAAGAAAATAAATTAGGAATTAGAGGGTCTGATACACATTCTTTAATGTTTACAGATGTTAAAGTTCCAAAAGAAAATAGAATTGGTGAAAATGGCTTTGGTTTCAAGTTCGCTATGAAAACCTTAGAGGGCGGAAGAATTGGCATTGCAGCTCAGGCTTTGGGCATCGCCTCTGGCGCTTTTGAATTGGCTACGCAATATTCAAAAGAACGCAAAACTTTTGGAAAACCAATTTCAGATCATCAAGCTATTGCTTTTAAATTGGCAGATATGGCAACCGAAATTGAAGCGGCCAGATTAATGGTTTTAAAGGCTGCATGGTTAAAAGATCAAGGTTTACCTTACGCACAAGCCAGCTCAATGGCTAAATTATTTGCATCTGATGTGGCCATGCGTGTTACTGTCGAAGCGGTTCAAATACATGGTGGATATGGCTTTGTAAAAGAATTTCATGTAGAACGTTTAATGCGTGATGCCAAAATCACTCA
>JBILPO010000064.1:0-8174 GCA_044373805.1 Pelobium sp. | reverse complement strand
CCTGTTTTGCTTCTGTTCCTTTGGGCTACAATCATCCAAAAATGATGGAGGATGAAGAGTTTAAAAAGAATTTGTTTTTAGCGGCAATGGCTAATCCTTCAAACTCTGATATTTATACCACACAATATGCTCAGTTTGTAGATACCTTCTCTAGAGTTGGTATTCCTGATTATTTGCCTCATGCTTTTTTTATTGCAGGCGGAGGCTTAGCTATAGAAAATGCTTTAAAAGCCGCAATGGATTGGAAAGTTCAAAAGAATTTTGCCAAAGGTTACCGCGAAGAAAAAGGAATGCAGGTTTTACATTTTGACCAGGCTTTTCATGGCCGAACAGGTTATACCCTAAGTTTAACCAATACTTTACCAGACAAAACGAAGTGGTTTGCACAATTTAACTGGCCAAGGGTATCAAATCCAAAAATTAAATTCCCTTTTACCGATGATTCCTACGAGGATCTGTTAAAAAGAGAAGCACTTTCAATTGCTCAAATAAAAAAAGCATTTGAAATAAACAAAGATGATATTTGTGCCATCATTATTGAACCGGTACAATCAGAAGGTGGAGATAACCATTTCCGTCAGGAGTTTTTAGAACAATTAAGAACCATTTGTGACGAAAACGATGCCCTTTTAATTTATGATGAAGTGCAAACAGGTTTAGGTTTAACCGGTAAGTTTTGGTGTCACCAACATTTTGGAGAAAAAGCCCGACCAGATATTATTGCTTTTGGTAAAAAAATGCAGGTTTGCGGTATTTTGGCCGGACATAAATTAGACGAAATTGAAACCAACGTTTTCAGAGTTCCATCAAGAATTAACTCTACTTGGGGAGGTAATTTGGTAGATATGGTACGTTCTTCAAAAATTATGGAAATTGTAGAAGAAGATAATTTATTAGAGAATGCAGCAGTAGTTGGCGAATACCTGCAGAGCCAATTGTTAAAAATAGCCGAAACAGATGAAAGAGTTGCCAACGTAAGAGGCAGAGGTTTATTGACTTCTTTTGATTTCCCCACCAAAGAAATGAGAAACAAATTTGTAGAAAAAGGAATGGAACATGGCGTAATGTTTTTAGGTTGTGGAAATCAAACTATTCGTTTTCGCCCTGCTTTAATTATCCAAAAAGATCATATTGATGAAGGAATGGAAGTGATGAAGAAGGTGTTGAACGTGATTTAGATTTAAACCCAATATTTTAAAATCCTAAAACGGAATCTTTAATTAGATTGTGTTTTAGGATTTTTTTTTTGTGCCTATACATACCTTTTCACAATCCTCAGTTTATGAGAATATTTTTGGAATTCTGTAGAGTAAATCCCTTGATTATCTATTCTATCAATTTTTACTCTGCCTGAGGCATGAATAATTTGGCTATTATTTAGCATGATTCCAACATGGGTAATCTTCCCTTCCTCGTTATCAAAAAAAGCTAAATCTCCAGCTTTGGCTTCGGTTAAAAAATCCACCAATTTACCCTGTTCGGCTTGTTGAGAAGCATCTCTATTTAACTGAATACCCAACATTTTAAATACAATTTGCGAAAAACCAGAGCAGTCTATCCCAAAATGAGTTTTTCCACCCCATAAATAAGGCGCATTTAAAAACATTTTAGCGGTTTCTTGTACGTCTTCTTCAAAATCTTCGTGATTGGGAATAAAAACATTGTTAGAAGTCACCTGATAAAATTCTCTTCCAATCCAAAATTTACCATCGGTATAAAAAGGTAAAGTACTCCCAGCTACCAAATAAAAAGGTTCCTTTAAAGTCCCTTTCAAAATCATGGTGCTCACTTCATTGGTTAAAAACTGAGGCTCACTTTTTAGTTCTTCAATAATATTGTGTTCGATAGGCGTAACCTGCTTCTCGTCTAACCAACCTTCATAAGCATCTTCGGTATGCTTAATCTTGAGCCAATGTCCTTCCTTACCTATAATCTCAAAAGTATCACCAAATAAGATTTGAGAAACCATTTCTGAAGAATGTAAAGGATTTGCCCTTAAAGGAATAATAGATAATTGACAAATGCCAAAAGAATTTTGCATAATCTTTTTTTGCTGGTCTGAATTTTGTGTAAATTAACATAAATCATTTATAACATGGAAAATTTACAATCTTTTCAAAAAATTTTAATTGCCGTTGACGATTCTAAATATGCACATCAGGCAGCAGCTTATGGTTTTGCCTTGGCTAAAAAATTAGCTGCAAATGTGGCTCTGATTCACGTAAACGATATCCCGATAGCTATGAATGTAACCGGAGACCCTATGTTAGGTGATCCTGGAATGATTTTACCCGACATCATGGATTTGCAAAAGAAAGCTTCTCAAGAACTTTTTAATAAATTAAAAGCCGAATTTGGAAGCGAGTTAATTACTAATGAATACATTGTTGATGGATCTGCATCTAACCAAATAGTAGAAACTGCTAATGAATTTGGCGCTTCTATCATTGTTTTAGGCACACATGGAAGAACTGGTTTTGACCATTTCATATCGGGTTCTGTAGCTGAAAGCGTAAGCAGACATGCCAACTGTCCGGTGCTAATTGTACCTAATAAAGATTAAACCAAGAGTCAATAGTATTTTTTTGTAATTCCTATATTTAACCACAAAGGGAACAAAGTTTAATCGCAAAGTCCACAAAAATGCATCTAGCTCTCTCTGAAACTCTGCGTCTTTGTGGTTAACTTTTATACCTACTATTTCCTTTCACGCAAAGGGCGCAAAGTTAATAGCAAAGGGTCGCAAAGAAAAAAATAAAATATGTGTTTAGCTCCCTGTGCCCCTCCGTGTCTTTGTAGTTAATTCTTAAAACTTACAACATCATTCTTTAAACAATTATTAGAATCATTGGTTACTTTTGTAGTCCATGTTTGTACAAATTAAAAACCTTCATAATTTCAAAAAAAAAGCATTAAACTGGGCAAATTCGTTTGAAATTTGCTGTCTTTTAGATTCTAATCAATACCAAGACCCTTATTCCAAATTTGATTTATTAATTGCAGCAGGTGCCGTAGATTTCATCTCCAGCAAAGATTCCACATCTTCTTTTGATCAATTAAATGAATTTAGAAAAAAACATGCTGGTTGGATATTTGGAGGTTTAGGTTACGACCTTAAAAATGAAATTGAAGACCTAAGCTCTAAAAATCCTGATTTCTTAAACTTTCCTGATTTATTCTTTTTTGCCCCTCAGCATTTACTCCTGCTAAAAGGAGATATTTTAGAAATTATTAGTCATGATGCCAATAAAGTTTGGGGAAATATCAATGCTTTAGAGATTGAGCAATCCCTTTTGGCACCAAAAGCTGATATCAAAATTAGATTTACAAAATCTGATTATTTAGATACCCTTAACGAAATTAAAAAAGAGATTGCGCAAGGAAACATTTACGAAACCAACTTTTGTATTGAGTTTTATGCAGAACAAGTAAGTCTACAACCTACTCATACTTTTAATGAATTAAACGCCCTTTCACCTACACCATTTTCAAATTATTTTAAATGGTTTGATCAATATATTTTATCGGCTACGCCAGAAAGGTTTCTATCTAAAAGAGGGAGAAAACTAATTTCACAACCTATAAAAGGAACTGCTAAAAGAAGTTTAAATGTTTTAGAAGATGAGCAAATAAAAAAAGAGTTGGTTAACCATCCAAAAGAACAGCAAGAAAATGTGATGATTGTAGATTTGGTGAGAAACGACCTCACAAAATCGGCAAAAAAGGGTACCGTTAAGGTAGAAGAACTTTTTGGTGTTTATAGTTTTAAACAAGTGCATCAAATGATATCCACCGTGGTTTGTGAGTTAGATAATGATATTTCCAATGCCGATGTTTTAAAAAATTCTTTCCCAATGGGCAGCATGACGGGTGCACCGAAAATTAAAGCCATGCAATTGATGGAAAAGTACGAGCGTAGCAAAAGAGGGATGTATTCTGGTGCGGTTGGTTATTTCTCTCCAGATGATGACTTTGATTTTAATGTAATTATTAGAACTATTCTTTATAATGAGCGAACAAAGTACCTTTCTTTTCAGGTGGGAAGCGCTATTACCTATTATGCAGAGCCAGAAAAAGAGTACGAGGAGTGCTTATTAAAGGTGAAGGCTATCTTAGAAATTTTAACATAAAAAAAACCGCCTTAAAATAAATTAAGACGGCTTAAATTTTCCGGTTATTTTATCTTTTAACCGTATAATATTTTTGAGCTTCGGGTAAATACTTTTTAATATCTGCAATTCTGGTAGCATCACTTGGGTGAGTACTTAAAAACTCAGGCGGACTTTGTCCATTTTTTTGTGATGCCATTCTTTGCCAAAAATCTACCGCAGTTGTTGGGTTGTATCCTGCCATTGCCATAAAAATAAGACCTAATCTATCTGCTTCAGATTCTTGTTTTCTAGAGTTTGGTAATAACACCCCTGCTTGTGCGCCTATTCCAAATACTTGTTGAAAAACATTTGCACCAGCTTCTGTTTTGGTAACAGCCGCTCCGGCTAAAGCACCTAAGCCTTGTGCTAGCATAGCGTTAGAATATCTTTCGCTAGAGTGTCTTGCAATAGCGTGAGCAATCTCATGTCCCATTACTGTCGCTAACCCTGCATCAGTTTGTGTTACGGGTAAAATACCAGTATAAACAGCTACTTTTCCACCGGGCATACACCAAGCGTTTACATCACCGCTCTCTATTAAATTATATTCCCATTGGTATCCTGCAATTTGATTTCCATATCCATTAGCATTCATATACTTTACAACAGCTGATTGTATCCGAGCACCAATTTCTTTTACTTTTCTACTCTGAGTAGTGTTATTCACCACTTTAGTTTTGGGATTGTTTAAAAATTCTCTGTAACTCTGAGATGCCATTTGTTGCATTTCAGTTTCACTTACCAAACTTGCCTGTCTTCTACCTGTTAAAGGCACCGTAGCACAAGCCATAAAAAATACTGCTAACCCTAAAAGGGTTAACACTTTAAAATTCTTAATCACCTTCATTTTATTGGATTTGTTTCTTTTTAAACAAATTTACTTTGGATTCTTTGCCTCTTAATAAACGCTCAATATTTTTTTGATGCGTTACTAAAATTAAAATGCAAATGCACATCCCATAAATAATAATTGCTTTTACAGAAACCTGGTATACAAAAATCACACTGAGTGGGAATGTAAAACCAGCAGATATAGAACTTAAAGAAACATATCGGGTTAGAAGTAAAACAACAGTAAATACAAGAACGCAAAGTAAAGATGCCGGCAGGTGAACTGCCAAAATCATACCAAACAAAGTTGCAATACCTTTCCCTCCTCTAAAACCAGCAAATATTGGGAACAGGTGTCCCATTACTGCTACTATGCCTAAAGCCAATTGATAATTAACGAATTGAACAGAATGCTCTGGACCGGTAACAGATAGCCCTATAAAATAGGCCAAGTTGGTAGCAGTCCATCCTTTTGCTATATCTACCAACATGACAGGAATACCTGCTTTTTTACCTAACACCCTAAAAGTATTGGTAGCACCAGCATTTCCACTGCCATACTCCCTTACATCTATCCCATAAAACGCTTGCCCAATCCACACAGCAGAGGGTATAGAGCCAAATAAATAAGCCAAAAATAATGCTCCAATAGAGTAAATAGATATCATGAAGCTTTCTTTATATTATACATGGATTTTTCCAAAACCAAAATTTTAATTTTTTACAACAGCTTTTAAGCTCATATCTAAACTTTTTACTGAATGTGTTAATGCCCCCATTGAAATAAAATCTACTCCGCATTTTGCATATTGCAATGCGTTCTCCAGAGTGATTCCTCCAGATGCTTCTGTAATAAACTTTCCATCAACCAAAGCAACTGCTCTTTTTAATTCCTCAAAATTAAAATTATCAAGCAATATTCTGTCAACTCCGCCTAAATTTATAACTTCTTGCAGTTCTTGAAGGTTTCTTACTTCAATTTCTATTTGTAAGTTTAAACTATTTTGCTTTAAATACTTTTGAGCAGCTTTAATTGCTGGGGAGATTCCACCAGCATAGTCTACATGATTATCTTTTATTAAGATCATATCATACAGTCCAAATCTATGGTTAACCCCTCCACCAATGCGAACAGCCCATTTTTCAAGAAATCTAAGGTTGGGGGTAGTTTTTCTAGTATCTAAAACTTTTGTTTGAGTAGTGGCCAACTGTTTAACAACGCTACTGGTTGTGGTGGCAATACCGCTCATTCTTTGCATGGTATTCAAAACTAATCTTTCGGCAGCAAGAATAGATCTTGTATTTCCAGTAACCAATAAGACAATGTCTCCGTATTTTACAGAAGCACCATCTTCAATCAAAACATCTACATGTAAATTAGGGTCTACCGCTTTAAATATATCTAAGGCCAAGGCAACTCCGGCAACAATGCCGTCTTCTTTAATTAGTAATTTGGCTTTACCTGTAGCGGTTTCAGGAATGGTAGATAACGAAGTATGGTCTCCGTCTCCAATATCTTCCTTTAGCGAATTATAAATAAACTGTTTTAGAATATCCTTGTCCAATCTTATATTTTTAGAATTTCAAAAATATAAAATTTATAAGTTACGTTACTCTTTATTTTCTTCTATTCTTATTTGAGTGATATTAAAGCTTCCACTGGCATTTTTTAATTCGAAACTTACTCTAAAAACGCCTTTAGATGAATTTAAAATAATCACTCCAAATTTAAAATTGGCATTAGAAACCACTTTATGAATAATCTTTACGCTTATTGGAGGATGTTTTGCAAGAAAATCTTTCAAAATAAGCTCCGCCTGATTGGAAGAGTAAATTTCTTCGTTATCTAAAATGGCAAGCTCTACAGTAGATGAAAAATACTTTGAAATTTCTTTTGAGTCACCACTTTTAAACGCAGATGAGACTTCGTCTATCACATCTGAGGCAACAGTAATTTTAAAAAATAAAAGAAATAACAAAGTAAATGGGGTTTTCATTTTGAGTAATTTACAATATAAAGGCACACAAACAGTGCCAAAAATGATTAAAATGAATTATTAAAGCAAATGTTTTAACTCTGCTTGATTTTAAAATTTTTATATTTGCATTGTGAATAATAAAAAAGTTGCACTCTTAATATTAGACGGCTGGGGATACGGTAAAAACGACTCCTCAAATGCTGTTTATGCGGCAAATACGCCGTTTTTTGATCATTGTTTAAAGACTTATCCTAACTCCAAGTTGTTAGCATCTGGTGAAGCCGTAGGATTACCAGCCGGCCAAATGGGAAACTCAGAGGTTGGGCACATGAACCTAGGTGCCGGCAGAATTGTTTACCAAGAATTAGGACGAATACATAAAGCCGTTAAAGATGGCGAATTTAAAACTAATGATGTTTTAAAAACCGCTTTCGAATACGCTAAAAAACAAAATAAAGACGTACACTTTATAGGATTAGTTTCTGATGGTGGCGTACATGCGCATACCTCTCACTTAAAAGGTTTATGCGAAGCCGCAAAATATTTTAACCTCCAAAATGTTTTTATCCATGCATTTTTAGATGGTAGAGATACTGATCCTAATTCAGGAATAGATTATCTCAAAAATCTTAATACTTTTTTAGAAAACTCTACAGGCAAAGTAGCATCTGTAATTGGCAGATATTACGCCATGGACAGAGACAATAGATGGGAAAGAGTAAAGTTAGCTTATGATCTTTTGGTAAATGGCGAAGGAGAAAAAGTGACTGATTTAGTAAATAGTGTAGCTCAATCTTATGAACAAGGAGTAACAGATGAATTTATTAAACCTTTGGTAAAAACTGATGCTTTTGGGAATCCAATGGCAACCATTAAAGATGGCGATGTGGTAATTTGTTTCAATTTTAGAACAGATAGAGGAAGAGAAATTACGACTGCTTTAACTCAAAAAGAGTTTCCTGAATACAATATGAAGCCTTTAAATCTTCATTATGTAACCATGACAACTTATGATGAGACTTTTAACAACGTTAAAGTTGTTTTCACAAAAGAAGATTTATCACAAACCTTAGGCGAAGTTTTAGAAAACCATCATAAAAATCAAATTAGAATTGCCGAAACTGAGAAGTATCCTCATGTAACTTTTTTCTTCTCTGGCGGAAGAGAAAAAGAATTTGAAAATGAAAAAAGAATCATGATTCCCTCTCCCAAA
>JBILPO010000063.1:0-8206 GCA_044373805.1 Pelobium sp. | reverse complement strand
ATTTGCGGGTTTATACTCTTTCCTTGCCTCTAAAGCTTCTTTGTCGTAACAAATACTTCTACGCCCTTTTGGGCTTTCTGCAGAACAATCATAAAAAACATATTCGTTCGTATTTTCAGCATAAGCTACCACATCTGGCTCACCACCAGTTCTTTCCATTTCATTAAGCGACCATAGTTTTTCTGCATTAGCCTCTAGCTTTGCTTGTACTTTAGTCCATTCTATATTGGCGTGACGGTTGGTGTTTTTCTCAAAACGATCTCTTAATAAGCTGATTAATTCTATCTGTATTTCTGGCGATAACTGTTTTTTATTTGCCATGGTTATTTTGTGTTTTTTGAGCTCCTCTTTTATTTTATGTTGACTGTCAACCTGTTTACACATGCCCTCTTTGCCGCATTAAAATAACTCATTTCCCTCTATTTAAAAAAATAAAAGTACAGGTCATCAACACTCAAAGAAGAATGTAGGCTTTAATTATCAATAATATTTTAAAGGGAGTATGGCTGTTAGATATAGATTCTGTTTAAAATAAGAAGACTTCGATCTTTCAAAGTAGAATGACCGAAGACGCACTGAACATCTACCTATATCATATCTATTCGCTAAACTTATTCTTCTTCTAAGTCTCGTTTTACCTTTCGCAGAACCAATGTTTTATGTTTATCTGTTTCGGCCTCATTACGGGTGTCAAAAACGTTATCAGTCACCACTATTTCAAGGTCTTTATCTTTAAAACTTTGATGCGTAGCTACGCTTTCAATATTTTGCAAAGCCACATCATAAGGCCCTTTATCCGACATCAGTTTCACAAAAACCGGTAAACATTCTAATAAAATAAACAAAAAAGAAATAAAGGAGATCGCTAAATAAGTATCTAAATCTCTAGAACCGTCTGGGTTAAAAGAAAGCTGCCCCAAAGCATAATTTCTATCGGCAAAGCCGGCCACACTAGAAAGACTATCTAGTTGTGTCTCGTTAAAAAGCCTAGTGCTATTTAAGCCTTCAATTTCCTTACGGGTATTGATAATTTCATCAACCAAATCTAGCTCGTTTCTTACTTGAATTAGGCGTTGTTCTTTTTGCGTAACCACCACTTCCTTTTGTTTGGCGTAAGTTCCATAACCTGTAATTCCACTAGTTTGGTTTGTTTTATCGCCAAAAACTTCCTGATTTAAAAGAAATCTTGATCTATTGATATCTTTCTCTAAAGAATCTTTCTCGATTTTTAAACCCTGCAGTTTAGTGAGTTCTAAACTGTATTTTTCTGTAAAAGCTTTATTAAGCGTATCTATTTTAGAACGTTGACCATTAAGGTAACTTGTTTTTAATTTTTGCCTGATTTCTTTATCAAAAATTTTAAGCTCCAGCGGACGAGAAATCACAATACCAATCATAATGGCCAATAAAATACGGGGTAAAGCTTGTACAATTTGATGATTTGTGCCTCCGGTTTTTTTGATACTAGCTACAATGTATCTATCCATATTAAAAATAGCTAAACCCCAAATTAAACCAAATAAAATAGCAAAGAAAACGGCGGTCGTACTGCCAGAAAACACAAAATACATGGCGTAACCACCAGACAAACTCGCAAATAAGGCCGTAAAAAAAATGGTTGCTCCAATTCCTACATATTTATTATGCTCTGTTGGGTATTTTTTAAGCGTATCTATGTGCACACCCGAGCAAAACCAGAAGAAATCGGTAACTTTTTTCATCAGCAGTTATTTTCAAAAATTGTTCCACAAAGAACGTTATTTCTTTTAATTTCATATTTAGATAAAATAACCACATTTACAGTTAAAGATAAACCCTGATTTATATCCTTATTAACATTTAGTAATTGTAAGTTTGATTTTTGACCTTGCTTTTCTAAGAATCATTTGATTTTTGAAATGTTTACCTAAGACAGATGAAATTGAAAGTATGGAGGTCAAATTTTTTCCTAAATTTGATAGATTAAATTAAAAAAAAATGAGAGAAATTACGGTTTTAGAACTTAAACAATGGAAAGAAGAAGGTAAAGATTTCCAATTAATTGATGTTCGTGAGCAATTTGAGTATGAAATGTCTAACATTGAAGGAGAAAATATTCCTTTGTCTGGTGTTTTAATTGAAGCAGATAAAATCTCTAAAGACAAGCCAGTAATTATGCAATGCCGCAGTGGAGCAAGAAGTGCTGCCGCTTTAATGCAATTAGAGCAAAACCTAGGTTATACCAACTTATATAATTTAAAGGGCGGTATTTTAGCCTGGGCTGCTGAAGTAGAGCCAGGAATGAAAGTTTACTAACAACATGGGTAAGCATATAATTTTTAGTGTAATACTTAACATCCTCATTATTGCTTCTGTAATTATAGGAATTTATGGTTTTAAAATGGGCAACTATTTTATACCTATCTTGTGTGCTGCAGCATTTGGATTAACTGTTTTTTACAAGTTTAAACACATTAAAGTGGTAAGAAGTGAGATGCAGATTAAGGCTAACGAGAAAATGAGAGAAAGATCCAAGAAAAAGAAATAATTCACATTTATTAAAAAACACACACATGATTTTAATTGTATTAGGAGTTTTTGCTTTCATTATTGGTTCGGTTTTGTCTAAACAAGGCAATCCGGCATCAGAAAAAACCAGTAAACTATTATATTTTGTTGGGCCCGTTTTAATACTTATTGGGGTATTTACCTCTTGCTTTAAATCAATAGAGGCAGGTCAAGTTGGGGTAAAATCTTTATTTGGAAAAGTTGATGACGATGTAATTTATAGTGGTTTAAATTTTGTTAATCCATTGGTAGAGGTTACTACTTTTGATGTAAGAACTCAAAACTACACCATGTCTGCATCGCATGAAGAAGGTACTGTTAAAGGTGATGATGCCATTAGAATTTTAACTGCCGACGGTTTAGAAGTAATTATAGATCTTTCGGTTTTATTTAATGTGAAAAGCTCTGAAGCTCCAAAAATTTTACAACAAATTGGTACTGATTATTTAGATAAAATTGTTCGCCCGGTTTCAAGAACAGCTATTAGAGATAATGCAGTTTCTTATGATGCTGTAGCATTATATTCATCAAAAAGAGATGAATTTCAAAATAAAATTTATAAAACTATTGAAGCAAGTTTTGCTGCCAGAGGATTGCAATTACAACAACTGCTGATTAGAAACGTCACCTTGCCTGCGTCTGTAAAAGCAAGTATAGAATCTAAAATAAATGCCGAACAAGACGCTCAAAAAATGACTTTTGTGCTTCAAAAAGAAAAGCAAGAGGCTGAGCGTAAAAGAGTAGAAGCTCAAGGTATTGCTGATTATCAAAAAATACTTTCTACTGGTTTATCTGATAAACAATTACAATACGAAAGTATTAAAGCTCAAAAAGAAATAGCTACTTCGCCAAACGCAAAAGTAATTATTATGGGAAGCGGAAAAAATCCAGTAATTATTGGAGGCAATTAATTAAAAGCTTCTTCGTTTTAAAAAATTAGCAGCAGCGGATTAATTTCCCTGCTGTTTTTTTGTAATTTGCTTATTCATGAATTCGTACCAAGATAAACGACGCTGGAAATACCTTCTGCTTTTTTTTGCAATCATCATTGCAGCTTCATCACTATGGTATACTGATTTTTTAGTGGAAAGAATTTCTAAATCTGAAAGAACACGGGCTGAACTTTGGTCTCAAAGTTTTAAAAAAATGTTCGAAACCGATGATGACGAAATGATGAATTACTTATTTGCCGTTAGGGATAGTTTGGTAGTACCCGCCATTGTAACCAACGACAAAGATTCTATTATCACTTACGTAGCTTTAGACACCTCACGCACCTATGACAAAATAGAAACTGATAAAAAATATGATCCAAAATACTTTGTAAGAGAGCTTGAGAGTATGAAAGCACAACATCAGGCCATTACCTTAGAGCTTAACGGAAAAACTAGTTATGTGTATTACAAAGACAGTTATTTACTTACACAGTTAAGGTTTTTTCCATACATACAACTCTCTGTAATTGCTATTTTCTTAATTATAGCTTATACCACGTTTAATTCCTCCAGGCGATCAGAGCAAAACCAAGTTTGGGTAGGTTTGGCTAAAGAAACCGCCCACCAATTGGGCACTCCAATTTCTTCATTAATGGCTTGGGTAGAATTATTAAAAGATAAATTTAATGCCGAAGATGACCCCTTAATTTTACAAATGGAAAATGATGTGAAAAGGTTAGAAATTGTAGCCGATAGATTTTCTAAAATTGGTTCTAAACCTATATTAACCAGCCATTCTGTTTATGAAACCATTAAAGATTATGTAGATTATTTTAGCGTAAGGGTAAGTGATAAAATTGAGTTTACCGTTACCGGTGATGAAAACCAAGAAGCCCTATTAAACATCCCTTTATTTGATTGGGTGATAGAAAATATTTTAAAAAATGCAGTAAATGCCATCGAAGGACGTGGAAATATTTCGGTAAATATTATAGAAAATCTAGTAAAAGAACAGATATTTGTAGATATTACTGATACAGGAAAGGGAATTCCACGTTCAAAATTTGAAGCTATCTTTCAACCCGGTTTTACAACCAGAAAAAGAGGTTGGGGTTTAGGCTTATCACTTACTAAAAGAATAATAGAGAATTATCACAGAGGACAAATATTTGTTAAAGAATCTGAACTTGGAAAAGGAACCACGTTTAGAATTATCATCAAAAGCAGCTTAAAATATGTACCAACCACTTAGTAATGAATACGCACCGTTTTATGAAAACTACATAAAACTAGCCTCGGGGCAACCCATTATGCGAAAACTAAAAAGTCAATTAAATAGTATTGACGATTTTTTAGCCGATATCCCACCAGCAAAATATGATTATGCCTACGCCGATGGAAAATGGACAGTAAAACAGGTGATCTCTCATTTAATTGACACTGAAAGAGTGATGACTTACCGAGCAATGCGTATTGCCAGAAACGATCAAACAGATTTACCAGGATACGATCAGGACTTAATAGTAGCCAACACCGATATTGAAAAATACACTTACAGTGATTTGGTAGACGAATTGGTGATGCTTCGTCAAGCCAATTTATTCTTTTTTAAATCTTTAACAGAAGAAGATTATAAGAAAAAAGGGACCGCAAACGGTAATGTAGTTTCTGTAGGGGCCTTATTATTTATCATTGTTGGCCACATAGAACATCATTTCAACATCCTTAAAGAATTTTACTTAAAAAAATGATTTGGTTTACCAAGCCCAGTGTTGAGGAATTAAACAACGGGCATAAAAACCATATTGGTGCATTATTAGGAATAGAAATCACAGAAATTGGAGACGATTTCATCAAAGGAACCATGCCTTCAGATGCCCGCACTCACCAGCCGGTGGGTATTTTACATGGCGGAGCTTCCGTAGTTTTAGCCGAAACTTTAGGGAGTATAGCCAGCAATTTAGTGCTCAACCCAGATAGAAACATGGGTGTAGGTTTAGAAGTTAACGCCAACCATTTAAGAATGGTAAAAAGCGGTTTAGTCACGGGTATTTGTACCCCAATACATATTGGTGGAAAAACCCATATTTGGGATATCAAGCTATATAATGATGCAGGTAAAATAACCTGCGTTAGTAGATTAACCGTAGCAGTTGTGCCTGCAGTAAAATAAAAAATGCCCAAAAAGTTTAAAACTTTTTGGGCATTTTTTTCTAAAAACCTTACTTATTTAAAGTCTCTTTTTTCTCAATTAAATAAGAGATAAATAAACCCAATCCGCCAAAAATTGCAATTAAAGAAAAGTAAATAGGTTCATTCTGCTTATGCCCCCATTGGTCGGCGTTGTTAAATACGGTATTATCTAAAACAAAAGCTAAAAACAAACCTAATCCGGCGCCTATTAATAGCAAACCCCATTTTAGGTTTTTGTACGGCTGCGGTTGCGCTTTGGTAGTACCAAAATCCATCCCCTTTTCAATCATCGCCATTCTTTCTTTATTAGACATATACCTTAAACCAAATATTACTGCAAATGTGCAAATGAACATGGTTATCGGAATTAAAACTTCTACATTACCCATTTTTTTAAATTTTAAATTGTTAAGCCTACTTAATAATCAACCAAGTGATTTGAATACTATGACCACCTCATTTTAAAACAGGTTACACCTTTATCAAATGTTTTTTTTGGAAAAGCAATTTGGTTGCTACTATCATCAGCAAGTCCCGTTATACGCTTATACTGCACAAGGCTTTAAGCGCTTTAGCCGGTATCCGCTACTACCGGGTTTAGTTAATTTAGGCTTGTGCAATAAATCTCATTTCCTAAAACCTATCTAATAAATATAGGAATGTGTTAGGGATGGTAAGGGTTTGTGCGCAGTGAAACAAAGCACCGTAGCAAAGCGGAGCCCTGAACAGCCCAGGCCGAAGGCAACACCCCATTGAAAAAAATTAACTAAATTTATAGTAGCATGTAACCCAAAAACGATTGCAGTTGTCATACACCTTAACAATGCAAAACAAAAGCACTGATATAGAAATTATTGACGCAGTAATTGGTGGAAATCAAGCCGCTTATACCGAATTGGTAAAGAGGCACCAACGCTATATATTTACATTAGCTTTGAGATTTACACGCAGCAGAGAAGATGCTGAGGAAGTTTCGCAAGATGTTTTTGTAAAAGCCTATCGTTCTTTATGTAATTACCAGCGAACAGCAAAATTTAGCACTTGGTTGTACACCATAGTTTACCATACATCCATGACGTATTTGCGTAAAAAAAGGTTAAATACCAGTTCTATTGATGACGAAGAAACGATGATTCAGTTAGAAAGTCATTCTTCTGAAGCGGATAGCCACTCGGTTGAAAAAAAATCGAGAACTTTTTATGTGAATAAAGCAATTGAAATGTTGTTGCCAGACGACGCCACAATTATTACGCTATTTTACCAGGGCGAGCAATCTTTAGAAGAAATTGCAAAAGTAATGGGAATGGAGGCTAATACCGTAAAAGTGAAACTACATAGGGCGAGGCATCGTTTAAAAGAAAAATTAGAAACCTTATTAAAAGGAGAGGTAAAGGAATTATTATGAACCCAGTAGAAGATAGAATTTGGGATTACATTGATGGTTTTTGTTCTTTAGAAGAAAAAGAAACTATTGCCCAATTAATAATAAACGACCCGGTTTACAGAGACAAATACACCGAGTTAATGGATTTGCAGCAAAGTCTAAGTCTGATGGAATTAGATGAACCCGCCATGGCTTTTACCCATAAAGTTATGGATAAAATTGCCATGCAAAATCAGCCTTTATCAGCAAAAGCATCTATAGATAAAAGAATTATTTATGGCATTTCCTCCTTATTTGGTTTAATGTTGCTTGGCTGCTTAGTCGTAATTATAAAAGAAATAGACTGGTCTGCATCTGTAACCTTACCAGAAAACTTAAAAGTGAACTATAAAGCTTTAGAAAGCAATTTTCATCTCTCTGTGGCAACTAAAACCACTTTAATGTATTCATTTTTTATGTTTGATATTATTGCCGGTTTAATGATTTTGGATAAATATTTGAGAAAAAGACTGGCTTAACTTCTTCATTAAGATTTAGAAAATCCTACTTAATTAATTTGAGTAAGGATTTTTTTTATTTTAGTGCTAAACTTTTTAAAAATCTTAGTGTTAATAAATTATGGCACAAGCTTCAATTTCAGTAATACAGGCTTTACGTAAAACCGTAGATAACCTAGAAAAAAGTGCTTCTTACCAATGGGGACACATGGGAAGTTGCAATTGTGGTAATTTAGCGCAGGTAATTACCAACCTAGACAAAGCAGAAATTCATAAATCAGCGATGAGAAGACATGGCGATTGGAATGAACAGTTAATAGATTATTGTCCAACTAGTGGTTTACCTATAGATCATATTATAGATGAAATGCTTGCTTTTGGCTTTAGCAGAGAAGATTTAGCGCATTTAGAAAAACTTTCTGATCCTAAAATTTTGAGTCAATTACCACAAGATCAAAAATATTTGAAACACAATTCAAGAACTGACGTTATAATTTATCTAAAAACTTGGATACACCAGTTAGAAGAAGAATTAATAAAAGACATTTCTATTGCAGACGTTAAAGACAAACCATTAATAATGGCTTAAATTTAAGGTTTAAATTTAAGCCTGTTGAGTGAAATCAGCAGTCTTTTTTAATGCTTTTAAT
>JBILPO010000061.1:0-8219 GCA_044373805.1 Pelobium sp. | reverse complement strand
TTTAATGTGTCTATATCTAAATCATTGGTAGGCTCATCTAGAATCAAAAAGTTAGGATTCTTAATCAAAACTTTCATTAAATGAAGCCTCTTTTTTTCGCCACCACTTAATAAACTCACAAAACCGTGTTGTTTTTTTGGAGGAAAAAGAAAGTGGGTGAGGAGTTGTGATGC
This sequence comes from Pelobium sp., assembly GCA_044373805.1. Lineage (GTDB taxonomy): Bacteria > Bacteroidota > Bacteroidia > Sphingobacteriales > Sphingobacteriaceae > Pseudopedobacter. The sequence goes on along the minus strand of JBILPO010000061.1, from coordinate 8,046 downwards.
TGATATCGTTTTACCATCAGACATGGTAATATATTCGGCAATGTTTTTTACTACATCTATTACCCTTTCACTTTCATCAAAACTTAGACCAGATTGATGGTAATAACCAAAAACAGTGGTTTCTCCAATAACTACTTTACCAGCATCAGGTTTTAATTCATTGGTAATGATATTTAGTAGTGTTGATTTCCCTGTTCCGTTTTTACCGGTTAAACCAATTTTATCTCCTTTTTTAAAAACATAGGAGAAATTATCAATTATGTTTCTTTCTTGAAAGGTTTTAGAAATATGATGAAGCTCTAATATTTGTTTGCCTTGTCGACTTACCTTAACATCAAGTGTAACCGATTCTTTGACAAATTGCCCTTTTGTTTTGGTTTCTAAATCATAAAAAGAATCTATTCTTGCTTTTGATTTAGTTCCCCTAGCTTGAGGCATTCTTCGCATCCACTCTAACTCTTTTTTGAGTAGGTTTTTGTTTTTAGCTAAAACAGTACTGTTTATGGCGTCTTGTTCTGCTTTTTTCTCCAAATAATAAGCATATTTTCCTTTATAGGTATAAACGTTGCCGTTTTCTAATTCTATAATTTCATTACAAACATTATCTAAGAAATAACGATCGTGAGTAACCATTAGAATGGTTTTGCCCCCGGTAGTTAAAAAACTTTCTAGCCATTCTATGGTGTCAATGTCTAAATGGTTGGTTGGCTCATCTATGACATAAACATCCGGCTCATCTATTAAAAGTTTTGCTAGACTTAAGCGTTTACGCTGTCCGCCAGATAAAGTGTCTATCTTTTGATCTAGATGATGAATATCTAAACGACCTAAAATTGTCTTAATTTGATGCTCATATTCCCAAGCTTCTAAATTGCTTAGCTCTTCTGTTAATCTGTTAATTTCATCAACATCTGGATTTTCTTGCTCTAACAATTCCTCATATTCTCTAATGATTTGTTGCGATCGATTATCCATACTAAAAATAAAATCGCTGATGCTCTGTCCGGCTTCAAACTGAGGGTCTTGTTCTAAATAGCCAAAACGAATGTCTTTTTCTTTTACAACTTTTCCTTCTGTTGGTTTTATTTTCTCTGCAAGGAGTTTTAAAAGGGTTGATTTTCCGGCACCATTAATTCCAACTAAAGCCACGCGTTGCCCTTGTTGTAGTCCGAAAGTTAAATTTCTAAAAAGCCAATGGTCATTAAATGCATGGCTTAATTGTTCTGCTGATACGATACTCACACTAATTCTTTAATTTGATCTGATTGATGTACAAAGATGCCTTTTTTATTTTTAATTGATTCATTTATCATTGCTTTAGCAACATCCTCAGCGGCAATACTTCGGTATTTTTTAAGAGATCCAATCAACAACGGATCTATCACCTTCATTAGTACAAGGAATACTTTTTCTAAAGGGCGATTTTCATTTCTGTTTCCTCTTAAAAACGAAGGTTGGTATATATGTAAAGATGGGATCCCTAATTTCTTTAAATCGTTTTCAGTTTCCCCTTTCATTTTAGTGTAAAAGTTAGATGATTTTGCGTTAGCGCCCAATGCAGAGACTTGATGAAATTGTTGCATTCCATTTTTCTGGCCTTCTACGGCAAAGTATAAAGGATAATCATGGTCTATATTTTTGTAAATATTAAGATCCGGAGTTTTTTTCTGGGTAGAACCCAAACAACAAAATATCACATCGGCCTTTATTTCTTCCTTTTTCAACTCTAGATGCTCAAAATCTGTGATGATTTGTGTCAATTTGGGATGTGAAATAGGCAATAATTTTCTAACAAATATTTTAATGCTATCAAAATGAGGATTGTTTAAGAGCAATGACAGTAAATGACTGCCAACTAGTCCGCTTGCCCCTAAAACTACTGCTGATGTTTTCATAATTGCTTTAATTAATTAAACAAAAGTACGTATTTTGAGTTTGGAATAAAATTTGTATGTTTAAACACGTAATTTTAGAATAATAAAGTATGAAAACAATATTTCATCCTGCCGAGCAAAGAGGCTTTGCAAGCAGGGGTTGGTTAAAAAGCTATCATTCATTTAGTTTTAGTCAGTTTTATGATCCAGAAAAAATGAATTTTGGATTGTTAAGAGTATTGAATGATGATTTTGTAGAGCAGGGAATGGGGTTTGGTACTCACGGACATGATAATATGGAAATTGTGAGTATTCCTTTAGAAGGGGCTTTAAAGCACAATGATAGTACGGGCAGAGAGGCCGTCATCAAACAAGGCGATGTACAAATTATGTCGGCGGGTTCTGGTATTCAACATTCAGAATATAATGAATCTGAAACAGAGCCGGTAAAATTTTTACAGATATGGGTTTTTCCAAAAGAAAAGGATATCACCCCAAGGTATGAGCAAAAATCATTTACAGAAGAGGATAAGAAAAATCAGTTTTTAACGGTGGTTTCTCCTGAGAAGGACGGAAAAAACATATGGATTAATCAGGATGCTTATTTTTCTCTAAGCAATTTAGATGCAGGAAAAACCCTTACTTATGATTTAAAAAGTAAAGAAAATGGTGTTTATGTTTTTATTTTAGACGGAAAAGCAAAAGCTGCAGACCAGGACTTGAATAGCAGAGATGCTTTAGGTGTTTACGAGACCGAAAAAATAGAAATTACCGCTAAAGAGGATGTTAAAATATTGGTGATAGAAGTGCCAATGGGAAAATAGGTTTTTTTGAATTTTTTAGAAGGCATTTAGAGGATGAATCTAAGTGCCTTTTTGTGTTTTGATTCTTTTGAGCTGTTCGGAATTTCCGAACAGTTGCTTTTTTTTACAACTTACAAACGGGTTATCTCTATACAAATTGAATGTTATTAGTTGGATGCGCAACGATTGTATTTATCTGAAATCCAAATAAAGACTTGTATTTAGTTGGCCCTTAAGTCAACGTTGTTCCGTGAAATTCTTAGACCGAAAAATTATATTTCATGACGCGTATTTTATCGTCTTCAATCTATAACAGCCCAAAAAGGCTCAAGAGAAGATGGCGGCTTTTGATTCGAGTTTTAGGACATTCTGAAAGTATCTCATAGAAGTTTTCGACCATATTTAAGGAACGGCTTGGCTTTATGAAATACGAATTGAGGAAGAATCTAACAGCTTTAGATTTTTTGCCGTTTCGACTAAGGAAATATAGTTAACCTATTTAACAGAAACCCTAGACCTAAAAAATTCGGGTATTGCTTTTCTAAAAAAAGATGTAATGCGTATGGTTTAGAAATTTCTGATGGCGAGGTATTGGTTCTCTTTGGCGGTCATTTTCTCTTTATCAGCATTCTTTTTATCTGTAAAGCCCAATAAATGTAAGGTGCCATGTATGATAACTCGGTGAAGCTCATTTAAGGTGGTTGTTTGAAATGTTTTAGCATTTTCCTTAATTCTATCTATACTGATAAAAATATCGCCGTAAATCTCTCCTTTAACCTCCGAATGGTCAAAAGTGATGATATCTGTATAGGTATCGTGATCTAGGTACTGTTGATTTATTTTTAGCAAATACTCGTCAGAACAAAAAATGAAATTAAGTTCTTGCAGTTGGTGTTTTTCGGATAGGATGGTTTCATTAATCCAGCTTCTTAAAGCGGTTTTTGCTTTTGGGGAAAAGGATGTTTCTTCTGAAAAAAATTGAATAGGTAAACGACTCATTTAAAGCTTAAAGTGTAATTCAACTTCGTTGCCATTTGTATTAAAAACACATTGATCGGCCAATTTCTTCATAATATAAACGCCCCTGCCGGTGAGCTTTTCTAAATTATCTGCATCGGTTGGGTCGGGAATATTGTTAAAATCAAAACCATTTCCCTCATCAGCAATGTTAAATATTAATCTTTTTTGATTCACTACTTCTAAGTTGATGAATACTTTCTTTTCTGGATCTTGCTTGTTGCCGTGATAAATAGCATTGGTTATGGCTTCGTTTAAACACGTCATTAAGTTGGCGTAAACATCATCGCCAATATTAAGATTAAGGACTAAATCGTCCACAAAGTTTTCTAAAACAGGAATGCTATCACCATTTGAAGGTAACTGTAATGCATATAACCCATTTTTCATAATATTAGTAAAATTACTCATTTTAATTTCCCAAATTTAATTTCTCAAAATACACACTTATTTTAGATTTATAAAAATAATTTAACGAGGGGGAAACAGTTTTAATTTGTTCTGTCTCTTTGGCTTTTAGTTTTTGATATTCTTGCAATATTAAATTGTAGTTTGGCGTAAAATCTTTAGCCGCTTTACTTTCTCTTTGATTGTCTTGTTCTCTTTCTCTCTCGGCTTTCTCTGCTTCTAATAAACGTGTTTGAATTTCTTGTTGTCTTATTAAAGCTTCATTTGTGATGCGCTTGTTTACGAGCTCTGTTTCGGTTTGTTCCATTTGTTTCATGATTTTTTCAAAATCACCCAACTTCCCTTGTCCGTTTTTATTTAAATCGTTATTAATTTGTTGTAATGTTTGTCTTAACATTTGTTGCTGTTGAGCCATTTTAGCCATTTGTTCGCTCATTTGCCTAGATGCTTTTTGATCAGGCTGTATGCCCTGTTGCTGCATTTGTTCCTTAGCTTTTTGCATATTTTTATTGAGCTCTTTTTGCATTTCAGAAAGCTTGGCTAGCCCGGGCTGTGGTTTTCCTTTTCCTCCAGATTGTGCATTTTTCATTGCATTTTGCAATTGTTGTAATGCCTCACTCAACATTAAAGCTAAATTGTTAATTGAGGTTAACGCAAATTGTTGGTTTTTGTTAGTTTCGGCTACTTTTCTATCAGAAAGTTGGTCTAATGCTTCGGTAAGTTGCTGGTTAATAGTTTGAATTTCTTTATTTACAGTTGATTCTATTTGAGGAACGCGTTTGCTTAGGCTAAATAAACTGTCTTCTACTAATTTTAAATTGTCTTTAATTTCTTTTTGTTTCTGGCCAATTTTTACAAAACGAGGATCGTTGATATCTGTGTTTTTCAAGTCGGTCAATACTTTTTCCTGATCAAAAGATGATTTTAGCAGGTTTTGTAATATTTGTCTTAACTCCTGAGCATTAACTTTACTTTCTTCTTCTTCGCCACTTTGTTGCATTTGCTCTAATTTTTGAGCCAATTGCTTCATTTTTTGAGCGGCATCTTTTTGAGATTGCGACGCTTTTTGAGCTTTATTTTCTTCTAAATTTTGCTCAGCTTCATCCATTTTTTGTTGAATGTCTTTTTGGTCTTGCTCCGGATTTTTAAAATCTTCTGGCTGTTCTAATTGCTGATTTTTTTCATCCACGTCCTTTAAATCTTTTTTTAGTTCAGAAAACTCTTTTTCCAAGTTTTGCTGCTTTTGCTGAACCTGTTCTTGATTACTTTTTTTATCTAAACTTTCTTTACTTAATTGCTCTTGTTTTTTAGATAGCTCATTTAGCTTTTCTACCGTATCGTTTAATTTTTGCTCTACTTCTAATTTTTTATAAAGCTCTAAAATTCTATCCAACTCTTTTTGCAGAGATTTACTATCTGCCTGCATTTGCTGTAATTGATCTTGTGTTTGCTCTTTCTGATTTTGATCAATCAACTTTTGTAAATTTTCTAACAGTTTTTTAGTTTTTTCGTCTAAAACATTGTTAAATAGATCTTGTATTTGTTTCTGTTTTTCTAACAATGCTTTTTCTTCGGGCTGAAGTTCTTTACGTTCAAAAAGATTTTGTTTATTATCATCCTGGATGTCTTTAATCAGCTCTTCTAACTTTTTTTGTTTATCTAATAGCTGTTCCATTTGTTTTTTCTGCTCGTAACCTAAAGATTTTTGATCCATTAAATCTTGGTTCATTTTTTTGGCTTCCTGCTGTATTTTCTCGGATTGCCTTATTGCCGACTGCATTTTTTGCTTAATGGCGTTTGAGGTTTCCTCTATACTTTTTAGAGATTCTTCTTTAGAAGCCAATTTGTAAACGCCAGTTGCTGATCTTACATGTTTTGGCCCTAAAACAGCGTCGTTATCTGCTAAATCAAAGTAGTAAGAAATTTCTTCGCCCGGTTCTATACCTAAATCTTTTAACTGCCATAGATATAAGAAGTTGCTTTGTGCGCCATTTTTATCTAATTTAACAGGTACTTTATAGGCATTTCCCTTTCTTTTCTCTTTCGGAGATTTTTGTATTTCATAATGAAAGTTAAGCGTCGTTAAACCGTAATCATCACTTGCTTTACCAATAAAATAAACCACTCTGGCATTCGCCGAATCAGGCCTTTCGCTGACCTCTATTTTTGGAAACTCATCTACAATTACATTTAATTGATAGTTAACCGAATCTCTACTGCTTATTTCATTGTTTTTTAAAAGCAAACTATAGTTTGTACTTCTAATTACTCGTTCTTGGTGGCTAAATTCATTATTTTTAGTAAGTGATAATTCACTATGTTTTTTCCCAAAATTAAAAGCTATGGTGGCAACATATTCTGTTTTGAAGGACCATTTTACCAAAGTACCCGTCGGAATGGTTAAATCCCCAGGGTTTTTAATAATTTCATTTTGCTTTTTTAAGTACGATGGATATATCAGCTGCACCTCAAAACTCAATAATGCGGGTTTGTTTTTTACATTAATAACAAATTCATTTGATGAAAATTCTCCAGCAACCAATTTAAATTTTTTATCTTTTTGAAGGTTTTTAAACTCGTAGCTAAAGTTGATAATATCCTTTTTATTTAACTTAAAAGTGTTCACTCCGTCTTCTAAATAAACATCCTCAGGAATTTGATTTCCATTTATTTTCACCTCTAAATTAAAATCATCACCCTGTATGGCGTTTAAATCATTATTCTTTACCACAAAATCAAACGGAGCTTTCTTTTTGTAATAAGTATTGTGATTAATCAATCTTTTGGTCCCATCTTTAAGAACTGACGGAGCTGCAAGCGCAATAATTACCATGATGGCTAATGGCGCCATCGCATAACGGAGGTATTTTTTATTATCCCTTATTTTGATAGCCGAGGCAAATGGAATAGGTTTAAAAGAGGCAATTCTCTGATCAATACTGGCTTCAATTAAGTTTTTAGTTTCTAGATTTTCATCCGCTAGTTTTTTTAGTTGTAAAGTATTAATCAGCTTATCTTTTATTTCTGGGAAATGGTTTCCTATAATTTCTGAAGCTTGCTCGTGGTCAATAATTTTCCCTAAACGGAGGTAATTGATCAAATGTTGGGCAACTAAAAACCAAATTAAACCAAGTTGTGTGATAATAAAAGTGTAAAAAAGGAAAGTCCTTACCGCAGTACTAAAATAACCGTAGTATTCAGAAATAATTATAAATAAATAACTTAAAATAAAAACACCAGCCAACCATATTGCGCCCCTAACCACTTTGTTCAGATAATATTTTCTGATAAAGTTGTCTATTTTATGGATGAGTTGTGTGTAACTATTAATCATGTTAATAATATAAACTTAACGAAACAGAATGATATTGTAGATAAGGAAATGATTTTTGGTGTAATTGTTTGAGTTAAAGGTTTTGGATAGCTTAACTTTTGAAGATAAAGAAAAAAAAGAGCTATATTTTCTACCACAATGATATCATTACTTTCTGCAATTTTTTCTTTGTTCTAAATGGCTTTCATAGAATGTTTTTCGGTTTGTTTATTATTTCGCTCAATAAATCAATTTGTAATTAATTGGTTTTATTAAAACCAATTATTGCTTTACAAGGTTGATACCAAAAAGTATATTTAGTTAAATATGGATTTATTTAATTCTTCAGGATTGGTTAATATTTTGTCTTTTGACGGAGTTGTTGAGTACTATGGGGCTGTATTTAATGCAGATGAATCTAAAAATTATTTTAGTTTACTTTTTAATGATATTGAATGGAAAAATGATGAAGTAGTAATTTTTGGGAAGCATATTATTACCAAGCGTAAAGTAGCTTGGTATGCAGATGATGAAATAGAATATGTTTATTCTAATGCTAAAAAGCAAGGTTTAGCGTGGACAAAAACATTATTTGTAATTAAACAACGAATTGAAGAGCTCACTGGAGAAA
>JBILPO010000062.1:0-8219 GCA_044373805.1 Pelobium sp. | reverse complement strand
TCTTTACATAAACATCATCCAAACTAATTTTGAAAGAATAAATTTACTCATTACTGATTTTATTAATTCTACCCAATCATTAGAATTAAATATTCAGCCTCGAGCCTTAAATATGTTAATAGATGAGAGTGTGGAGCGAATTAAATTAGAAATAGATAAAAGTAAAGTTGTACTTTATAAAGAGTTTAATCAAACAGATTTATTGGTTGATGTGGATAGTGAAAGAATTGTAAGCACTTTCTACAATATCTTATCTAATGCAATTGGTGCATTCTCCAAAGAAATAACCATCAATGTATATGAACAAAATGAATTTGCTGTTATAGAGATGATTGATAATGGCGAAGGAATTTCTGCAGAAAATCAAGCTAGAATTTACGAACCTTTTTTCACCACAAAACAAAAAAGCTTGGGTTTAGGACTAACCAATGCTCAAAAAAGTATAATCAACCATAAAGGTATTTTACACTTTGAAAGTAAAGAGAATTTAGGGACAAAATTTGTAATTAAATTACCTCTTACCAATCAAACTCAACTTTGGGAAAATTTTGATGTTTAATTGGAAGGTTGTTTAATTGTTTTCATAAAAATATTACCTTTGACGATCAAATAATTAAATATGAGAAAAATAGTAAATTTATTTATTGCTGCTGGGTTATTATTATCAACCTCAGTTAAAGCACAAGAAACAACTGTATCAGCTAAAGCGAAAACCTTTGGAGGTAGAGAACAATATAGAACTTTCTCTATTGGAGTAAATGCAGGAGCTTTATCTCCAGTTGTTTTAACAGGAGGATCAAATGATTTTGCAAATTGGGATCTTAACTTTGGTTATGGTGTTTCTTTACGTAAACAATTAGCTCACTCTTTTGGTTTACAAGGGAATTTGTTATTTGGTAAACTGTCAGGTAATAACGATGTTGCAATCAATGGTTTTAGATCTTTTAACACTAAAATGGCATTTGGTTTAGATTTAAGAGGAGTATTAAGTTTAGGATCTGTAGACTTTCTAAAAAGAGAAAATGCGGTAAACTTTTCTCTTAATTTAGGTTACGGATTATTAAGCTACTCACCAAGTTATGTAAATGCAACCGGAACAACCATTGATTGGAAAGGTCAGGCAAATGGCGGCGATGAATATATTAAAGAAGCTTATATCCCGTTAGGAATGGGCATAAAATTCAAAATTTCAGAAAATATTAACTTTGATTTAGGGTATACAATGAATTATCTTGACAGTGATAATTTAGACGCTAATAAACTAAACTCTGAATCTAAAGATAAATTTTCTTATACTTCATTAGGATTAGAATTTGCTTTAGGCGCAAAATCTAAACAAGATTTAACTTGGGCTAATCCTGTGGCAAATATGTATGATGAATTAAATGATGAATTATTACGTGACGACGTTAGCAAATTAAAAGGACGTACCACTAAAGTTGAAGAAAAAGTTCAGGATCTTAAGAAAGATACTGATGGAGACGGTGTTGCAGATCATTTAGACAAATGCCCTGGTACGCCAGCAGGTGTTAAAGTGGATGGAGCAGGTTGCCCATTAAATGTCCCAAAACAATAAATATTATCTCATAAACAAAAAAAGCTCCGAATAATTTCGGAGCTTTTTTTGTTTATATTGAAAAAAAGCATCTCGGCTTTCTCTTATAAACAAAGGATTAATTTAGTTCTGTTGGCCGTTGTTATGATTTATAATCTAAAATGATTATTTGTAGGCTTTCTGGGTTATTTCATCCTCTAAACTATATTTAAACCCTTGTTTATATATTTTAAAAAGAAAATAGGTAGAACGCTATCTGCTGCTGTCATTCTAATTTCATTCAGCATCATTATCATCCCATTTTTCACTTTAAGTTTTATGATCGTAAATAGATAAACTGATCTTAAAAAAGATCAGTTTATGGTAAAGGCAATGATTTTTGGTTTAGATGATAATGTTGGATTAAAATTAAATAAAAACGGGAATTGATTCAAAGAAGCCATTAATTAATTTATATGAAAAATAAAATTGTTTTATGAATATATTAGCTTTAGTTTTCAAGCTTAAATTATGAAAAAAATAGTCAATTTATTCGTACTAACTACACTCTTTATTTCGGCTTCAGTGCATGCGCAAGAAATCAGCACTAATGCAAAAGCTAAAATTTTTGGGGGAAGCAAGCAATACAATACATTTTCTTTTGGGTTAAACGGAGGTGTTCTCATGCCTGAAGTATTATTTGGAGGACTAAATGATTTCACAAATTGGGGTGCAAATTTAGGATATGGAGTCTCATTGCGCAAGCAAATTTCTCATTCTTTTGGTGTGCAAGGGAATTTATTCTCTGGAGCTTTATCTGGTAACAATAACAATTCAACAAGTGGAGTTTTGAACGGTTATAGATCCTTTGAAACAAAAATTGCTTACGGAGTAGATGTTAGAGGAGTATTAAATTTAGCTTCAGTAGATTTTTTGAGTAGAGAGAAAGCGCTTAATTTCAACATTTCTTTGGGATATGGTGTATTAGCTTATGCGCCAAGTAATGTGTCTGCATCAAAATTAATTATTGATTGGATCGGAAAAGCGGATGGTGGGAAAAAATATGTAAAAAATGCTTATTTCCCCTTCGGACTTGGAGCTAAATTTAAAATTAAAGAGGGTGTTAATTTTGATTTAGCATACAGCATGAATTATTTGAATGCAGACAATCTAGATGCTAATGATGTTAAAGCAAATGGGAATGATCAGTTTTCTTACACTTTAGTAGGCTTAGAATTTGTTATTGGTCCTAAATCTAAGCCAGATTTAACTTGGACTATCCCTGTAGCTAATTTGTATGATGAATTAAATAGTGGTACTCTACGTGAAGAAATCAAGAAATTAATTGAGCGAGGTGATAAGGCTGAAAAAGCTGCTCAGGACTTAAAAAATGACTCTGATGGTGACGGAGTAGTAGATTATTTTGATAAATGTGAAGGTACTCCAAAAGGAGTTAAGGTAGACGGAGCTGGTTGTCCACTTAATATACCAAAGTGATAAAAAAGGATAAAAAATTAGAAGCTCCGATGTATTTCGGAGCTTTTTTTGTTTAGATGAAAAAAACAAAGCATGTCGGTTTTCTCTTATAAACAAAGAAATAATTTAGTTCTGTTGGCCATCGTTATTTTGGCCGTTGTTATATTTTATAGTCTAAAAGGATTATTTGCAGGCTTTCTGGGTTCTATCATCCTCTACACCATATTTAAACCCTTGTTTATATATTTTAAAAAGAAAATAGGTAGAGCGCTATCTGCTGTTGCTGTCATTCTAATTTCATTCAGCATCATTATCATTCCATTTTTTACTTTAAGTTTTATGATTGTAAGTAGGTTAAGTGATCTTAAAAAAGATCAGTTTATGGTAAAGGCAATGATTTCACGTTTAGATGATTATGTAGGATTAAAACTAGATCAGCCAAATTTAATTGATAAATATGTTGCTAAGTTTAGTGAATTTGTTCAAGATTTATTTCCAACAGTATTAGGAGGTACTTTAGATATATTTTTAACAATAGCCTTAATGTATTTTATCCTATACTTCATGCTTGTACAATGTCAAGAATTTGAAAGAGGCTTATTAAAGTATGCGCCTTTAAGAGAACATCATGCTGTTCTTTTTGCTAAAGAACTTAAAAACACAACTTTTTCTAATGTGTTAGGGCAAGGTTTTATCGCATTAATTCAAGGAATGTTAGTAAGCATTTGTTTTTTCATTGCCGGAATTAACGATGCAGTATTTTGGGGGGTTGTGAGTTTATTTCTATCATTTATGCCAGTGATAGGGGCGCCTATGGTGACAATTCCTGCAGCATTAATCCTTTTTATTAACGGGGAAAATTGGCAAGGAACTTTTGTGCTCCTGGTTACTTTTATAATTATTATAAATATTGATAATGTGATAAGATTTATGATCAATAAACGAATAGCAGACACTCATCCCATAATTACAGTAGTGGGTGTAATTATAGGACTTCCTTTATTTGGTTTTGTTGGGTTGGTTTTTGGACCATTATTATTGTCTTGGTTTTTGCACCTCATACAGGTTTATGAAACTGATAAAATTGCTGCCGAACGATTAGAACAACAACTACAAAAAAGTGAAAATTAATAGGTGCTAATTGATAGTTTGGCAAGGTATTTTCTTGTCTCAATTTAAGTCTTAAATTATTCATAAAATTAAAAATCTATAACATGAACAATAACTCAAAAACCGTAATTGCTTTACTAGCAGGCTTAGCTGCAGGCGCAGCTTTAGGAATGTTATTTGCGCCAGAAAAAGGTTCAGATACAAGAGATAAACTTTCAGATTCATTAAAAAATTTAGGTGATAGCATCAAAGAAAGAGCTGCAGGTGAAATTGATAACTTAACTGATTTCAAAGAAAAAGTGGTCAGTAACATAAAATCTAAAATCAAACAGGCAGAAAACGAATATGCTCAAGAAACTGATCAGGTATAGTGATTTTAGTACAATACTATGGAAGACACCGGTAACAAAGGACTAGAGCAATTATTAGAAAAATTAAAAGAATACCTTAACACCAGAATAAAGTTAGCTAAGCTTACGCTGATAGAAAAAGGCGTTTACTTGTTTTCTAATTTGATTACTGATGGCTTAGTAGTTATATTCCTAATTTTGGCTTTTTTGTTTACCAGCTTAGCCTTAGGGTTTTATTTGTCAGAATTATTAGGAAACTCTTTTGGTGGGTTTTTCATTATGGCTCTCCTCTATTTTGTTCTAGCTTTGATAGTTTATTTAATCAAAGACAAGTATTTAGAAAAGCCAATTATTAATGGAATGATTAAAAAAATCTTTAAAGACGAGGAGGAGTAATGGCAAAAACTAAGATTCAAAACATTGATCAATTAAGATTAGAAATTGCAATTTCGAGATTGCACAGAGCAGAACAAGAAATTTATTTAAGTCAAAAGGTAAGTAATTTTAGCAAAGCGTTAAGTAGTCCTTTAAGTTTTATAAAAGGAATATTTGCATTCTTGGGTCTAAGAGAAAATAAAGGTAATATACCACAAGAAGCAGATTGGGTTACTAATTTCGCTAAGATAGCTATCCCTTTCTTGCTTAATAAAACCGTCTTAAAAGGTAGAGGCTTTATTCTTAAGTCAATTATCTCTTTAATCTCTCAAAAAACAATCACTTCTGAAATTTTTAATAAAGGAATGTTAGGTGGATGGATAGATAAATTAGTAGACTGGCTAGATGATTCTTCTAAAAAATCAAAGAGTAAGAATGCAGATATTGATTACGGCATTTCTCCAGAAAGTGAGACCTATTCTGGAAAGCCTATCCACTAAAAAAGTTGGTAAAAATTAAGCCCTAAAATGAACTTATTCATTTTAGGGCTTTTTTACGAGATTTTAATTCCTAATCAAATAAACTTCTCTAAAAAATCTTGGTAAGCTAAAGCTATTCCTTCTCTTAATTCAATTTTATGTTTCCATCCTTTGCCATGTAGTTTGCTTACATCCATTAATTTACGTGGAGTGCCATCTGGTTTACTACTATCAAAAACTAATTCACCTTCAAAGCCAATAATTTCTTTTATCAATAAAGCCAAATCTTTAATACTTAAATCTTCTCCTGTTCCAACATTAATCAAATTAGGCTCGTCATAATTTTGCATTAAGTAAAAACAAGCATCAGCTAAATCATCTGCAAATAAAAATTCTCTCATTGGGCTACCGCTTCCCCAAATGGTAACTGTTTTATCTTGGTTTACTTTAGCTTCATGAAACTTTCTAATTAAAGCGGGTAAAACATGTGAGTTTTGAGGATGGTAATTATCATTATAGCCATATAAGTTGGTTGGCATAGCAGATATATAATTACATCCGTATTGCGCTCTGTAAGCATCACACATCTTAATGCCTGTAATTTTTGCTATGGCATAAGGTTCGTTGGTTTCTTCCAATAATCCTGTAAGCAAATACTCCTCTTTTAGAGGTTGAGGGGCCATTTTAGGATAAATACAGCTTGAACCTAAAAACATTAATTTTTTTACTGAGTGCAGGTAAGAGTTGTGTATTACATGGTTTTGGATTTGTAAGTTATCATGAAGAAACTCTGCTCTGTAAGTATTATTGGCAATAATGCCTCCCACTTTAGCGGCAGCTAAAAAAACGTATTCTGGCTTTTCCTTTTCAAAAAAATCGGCAACAGCTAACTGATTTCTTAAATCTAACTCTTTCGAGCCTCTTTTGATAATGTTGGTATAACCTTCTTTTTCTAATTTTCTTACAATGGCAGACCCTACCATTCCGTTATGCCCTGCGACATAAATTTTAGCTGCTTTTTCCAATACGTTAGTTGTAAATATGCTCAAAGATAAAATTCTAATCCTAGTGTTAAAACCTATTCTTTTAATAATCTGATTAATAAAGAGGAAATATTACTTTTGTTTAAAATAAGTAGTAGTGGCCAAAAGAAAATTACAGCGTTTCACAGAGATAGGAACATTTAAAAACGTTAAAGAGTTAGAAGAAGGAAAGCCTTTTAAGGGCAATTGGGGAAAAGACTTTTTTAAAAATACAAATCCTATAATTTTAGAATTAGCCTGCGGAAAAGGAGAGTATAGTGTTAACCTAGCAAGGAAATTTCCTGAAAAGAATTTTATAGGCATTGATTATAAAGGGAACAGGTTATGGGTAGGAGCAAAAATGGCAATTGATGAAAATCTAGACAATGTTGGGTTTCTAAGAATTCAAATCCAAAACATATTAGAGTATTTTGAGGCTGATGAGATAGACGAAATTTGGCTTACTTTTCCAGATCCGCAAGCGCAAAGTCCATTAGAACGTAAAAGATTAACCAATCCCACTTTCTTAGGGAAATATAAAACAGTTTTAAAACCAAGTGGTATTATGCATCTTAAAACAGATAACGATGGTTTTTACGATTATACTCTAGGGAAAATTACCGAATTAAATATCCCAACTTTGCTACAAACCACCAACGTTTATAGAGACCATCATACAGACGAAATTCTTTCCATCAAAACTCATTATGAAAGAATATACCTACAAAAAGGAAAAAACATCAACTACCTTAAGTTCCAATTTAATGGATAGAGCTTCTTTTTATGATCTTGTTTATCAAGTGGTCGCTTTAATTCCAAAAGGCAAAGTGACTTCTTATGGCGCAATCGCTTCCTATTTGGGAACAAAAGGATCATCTAGATTGGTAGGTTACGCTATGAATGGCGCAACAGCCTCCCATCTAAATATTCCGGCACATAGAGTAGTAAATAGAAATGGTTTATTAACGGGTAAATTCCATTTTGACCATCCAAATAAAATGCAAGAGTTATTAGAAAGCGACGGTATTAAAGTAGAAAACGATCAGATTATTAATTTTATGGCCCATTATTGGGATCCAATTGTAGAGTTGGATATCGAAAAATAAAGAGATTTGGTTGGTCTTATAAGTTACCATTCATTATTGATTCGTACTGTAGCTGTGTGAACCTGCACCCTTTGTGGTTAAAATTTTTGCTACATACATTACAGAACATTTTATTCTAGCTAAAAAGTAAAGCATCCAAACTTAAAAATATCCAAATAAATTTCAAGTTGCGTTCAAAATTTTTTAAAAAAGCATTAGCTTAGATAGATGATTTTTGATCCTAAAAACCTCTCCCCAACACAGCTTAAATACATTTATAAACATCTTTTGCTTCCACGAATGATTGAAGAAAAAATGTTGAAATTGTTAAGGCAAGAAAAAATCGGAAAATGGTTCTCTGGAATTGGGCAAGAAGCTATTTCTGTTGGTTGCACTTTGGCGCTAAATACTGACGAGTATATTTTGCCTATGCATAGAAATTTAGGGGTTTTTACCGCTAGAGATATTCCATTATGGAAATTAATGGCTCAGTGGCAAGGTAAAGCAACAGGCTTTACAAAAGGGAGAGATCGCTCTTTTCATTTTGGTACTCAAGAATATAAAATTATAGGAATGATCTCCCATTTAGGACCTCAGCTAGCTTTAGCAGATGGAATTGCACTAGCTGATGTTTTAGAAAAAAACAAAAAAGTAACCCTCGTTTTTACAGGTGAAGGCGCAACCAGTGAAGGCGATTTTCATGAATCATTAAACGTTGCTGCTGTTTGGGATTTGCCAGTTATTTTTATCATCGAAAATAATGGGTATGGTTTATCTACACCAACTAA
>JBILPO010000060.1:0-8259 GCA_044373805.1 Pelobium sp. | reverse complement strand
AATTAATTAACAGAATACAACAACGTTTTGAAATCAACGTATCCTTACACGATATATTCACTTGTCCTTCTGTGCGTAGTTTATCTGTTTTGCTTCAAACATCATCAAGTTCAGAATTCAAATCTATACCTAAGCTTCCAGAAAAGTCATTTTATAGACTATCTCCAGCTCAAAGAAGATTATGGTTTATGCAACAGCTGCAACCTGATAATGTCTCCTACAACATGACTTTCGCATTCAGAATTTCAGGTAAATGTAACGTTGAGGCCTTAAAACAAAGTTTTGATGAGCTTGTCAATCGTCACGATCAATTAAGGGCGGGTTTTATACTTCATGATGAGGGTGCAGTTTTGGAAATTAAAAATAATATTGATCATGATTCATATTTATCTTTTCATTATCAGGAAAGTTGTGACGAAAAAATAATACTACAACAGGCACATGAATTTTGTAACCGACCTTTTAAACTTGATAATGCCCCGTTATTCAGGGTTTTAACCGCTTTTTCAAATGACGAAGTGTTTTATGTAATTCTGAATATGCATCATATTATTACTGATGGGTGGTCAATGGGGATTTTGCTGGCAGAACTTACCCAGATTTATCAGTCAAAAATTAAAGGAGAACCAATTGTGCTTCCATCTATAGCGATACGCTACACAGATATTGCGCATTGGTTGCAGGAGCAAACAGATGAAAAACGAGCGGTATTAACCAAGCATTGGATGCAACGCATGGATAAAAATCTGGAATCTGCATTTCTTCCGGGCTTAGAGTCTATTTCAAATGACGATAATCAAGGTAAAACACTTCATGTAACCTTGCAAGATGAAACGGTGCAACAAATCCTAACTACAGCAAGGTTGTGGAATTGTACCGAAAATCAGCTAATGCTTTTTACTTACGCTATATTATTAGCCGATTTATCTCGAAAAAAGGATTTTGTTTTTGGAATTTCCGTATCTGGGAGATCACATCCCGATATGGAAAATGTGGTTGGATTCTTCGTGAATATGTTACCCATTATAGTCAAAACCGATGAAAGTCAAACTGTAAAAAGTTTCTTTGATCAGTTTGTTCAGTCTCTCTTAACAGATATGGATTTTCAGGATTTACCTTTTGACGAGTTAGTGGCATTGATGCAACATGAAAAGGGCATTAAACTCGGAGATCTAATTAAAACAAGGTTTGTGTATAATGATTTTTCAAGTCAGGTTTCAGAAATTGATAATGCCTTGAAAGTTGAAGAATTAAATATTGAGATGCAGGGCTCAAAATTTGATTTGAGCTTCACAGTACAACCCTATAACAATACCTTTACCCTTAATGCAGAGTATAAAACTTCAAAGTATAATGAAACCCTTATTGCTGCTTATATCCAGCAATGGGAAGACCTGACTATTCGTTTATGCCAGTCGCCGCAACTCTTGCTGCAAGAGTTTTTAAAAAACCAAATTCCATCTGTTAATCCCAATGATGTACGGCAGCAATCTTATTTATTACTTAAAAAAATGCAAAAGCTTACCTAAAAATTTATTGTATGCAACTTAAATCTCAATTACTACAATCGCTAAAAAATACTATTCCTAAGGCTGTTAAAATTGATTCAACCATAAATGAGCAAATAATAGAGGGTAATAGTTTAGGAACAAAATATGTTCAAATTACTTCCCAGGATGCAACTATTGATTTGGTGATTTGGGCAAGAGAACATGATAAATATCTGAACGAACTGTATCAAAAATATGGAGCTGTGTTGTTTAGGGGATTCTTAGTAACGGATGATTCTGCTTTTCAAGCATTATGCCAGTCGTTCACCAATCAGTTGCTTGATTATACAGAACCATCTACGCCGCGTACAAAAGTGAACGATAAAGTTTATACTTCCACGGAGTACCCTAAAGATCAGTTTATTCCAATGCATAATGAACATTCTTATACCAAAAATTGGCCGCAAAAAATATGGTTCTATTGCAAAACAGCTGCTGATTTAGGAGGTGAAACTCCAATTGCCGACTCCGCTTTGGTATATAACTTACTGCCTGTTGCAATACAGGAAAAATTTGAGGATGCTGGAATAACATATGTCCGTAATTTCCATAAAGGCATTGATTTGTCTTGGCAACTTGTCTTTGGCTCAGATGATAAATTGGAAGTTGAAGAACATTGTCGCAAAAACGCTATTGAATTTAAATGGTTTCCAGAAGATAGTTTGCAAACACGCAGTACTGCACAAGCAGTTGTTAAACATCCGCTTACCGATGAAAAAATCTGGTTTAATCAGGCACATTTATTTAATCTTAAGAACCAGGATAGTGCTATTCAGGAGTATATGAATGAAACTTTTGGTGATAGAGTGCCCCGAAATAGCTATTGTGGTGATGGTTCTCCAATCACTCAAGAGGATTTTGATATCATCTCGTCTGTTTTTGAAAAGGCTAAGATTGTCTTTAAATGGGAAAGTGGCGATGTGTTGTGGCTAGATAATATGCGATTTGCCCACGGAAGACATCCATTTGAGGGAGACAGAAAAGTTTTGGTAGCCATGTCAGACTCTTATGCTTATAAATTTGAGTCCAAAGTATCCGAAGCGGCAAAGGCAGCCATTGCATCTGCAAGAAAACAGACATCATCCTATTTTCTAAGATCGGAGAGGCCACAAACTAAATCTTGGTTGCGCTATCGCTTAGCAGGATTATATCGTATTCTGGCTATGGAAAAATTGGATGAAGGAATTAGTGGTCATATTTCTTTCAAAGTTCCAGGAGAGCAAGAGTTGTTCTGGGTAAACCCATTCGGATTGTTTTTTGAAGAAGTTACACCAGACAACCTAATTATGGTTGATATGGCTGGTAATGTTGTGGAAGGAAATTATCCTGTAAATGTAGCAGGGTTCTGTATTCATGCTGCTATTCATGCAGCCAGGCCAGATGTTCATTGCATTGTACATACACATTCTCCTATGGGAACTGTTTTTACTTCTCTCGGATTGCCTATTAAACCCATTGATCAAACTTCTTGTATGTTCTTTGAAAAACATACAGTTTATAATGAATATAATGGGCCTGTTCTTTCTGATGAAGAAGGAAAAAACCTAGTTAATCATTTAGGGGATAGTCACACGTTATTATTACGTAATCACGGGACCTTAACATTAGGGGAAGAATTAGAAACTGCAGCCATGCTCATGATAGCTGCAGAGCATTCTTTTCAAGTTAACATTCAGGCACATGCTATAGGGAAACCATTCCATGTGGATCCAGAAGTTGCAAGGGCAACAGAACAGTGGATTGCAAATCCTTTAGGTATGCGAATTGAATTTGACGCCTATTTAAGGAAGGCAGAGAGACTTTATCCAGATTTATTGAAATACAGACCAGAATAGGGTGTTCTAGTAACTGACTAGGTTTGAGAATGTATTCTTGAACAACTTTTGGGATTTTTTTCACATGCTATGGTCCTGAATATTTATATAATAATTAGTACACAGTTAAAAAAATAATTGTTTTTGAATTCTAAATCAATCATAACAGAAAAAATACTTGAATTGAATTTGTAATATTTTATTGAGACTTTGTGCTAAACTAAAAAATTGGCTAATACCAATTAAGGCAACTCTTTAACCTATGAAAATTAGCATCATTTTTTTTGACTTATATCTACAACCTTGAATTTGAGGTAACAAATATTAAAAGAATACAATGGATACTTTAGCTTATAAGCTGTCGCCGCAGCAAAGAATAGTCTTACAAAATGCTGCTGAAAGTTTGAATTATAGCATGCTTCAATTTGCAATAAATGAAACTAATATTGAAAAGTTAAAAGAAAGAATTAATCTAGTCTTAGATCAATACAGCTCATTTAAGCTTGATTTTATTCCAGAGAATATAGGCAGTGACATGCTGCAAACAATTGGAGATGCGGTTAGAGCTCAATTTCATGATAGGGGTCTTTTACCGGAAGATTTAAAGATCAAAGATTTTACATCACCTTTAAATCCCTTAATTCAGATTTTCATCCTAGAAATACCCTCGGGTATTCAACTTACCCTACTTTCTCATCCACTTTGTGCGGATCTTTCAGGCTTATTATTGTTACAGGAAAACATAAGTAAAAATGATCCTCAGGTATTGATAAGTGAAGAAATAAGCTATATCCAATTTTCAGAGTGGCAGAATCAGCTTTTATTAGACGAAGCAGCTAAAGAAGGGTTTAACTTTTGGCAGCAGCAAGAAAATGAAGCATCATTTCGTTTAAGAATAGAACGCCAAACCAATAGTAATTCTGCTAATTATAATAAATTTTCCTTGAAGGTTCCTGCCATCTTAAGAGAAGCTATATTATTAAAGGCAGAACAAGATCAAAATAGTATTGAGAGTATTTTCTTTGCAACTTTCTTAAAGTTTGCTCGCTTTCATTCGGTTAGCCGAGAGCTATCTATTGGTTTTGAATCTAATGGACGTGAATTTGAAGAACTGAATGGTACAATGGGATTGCTTAGTAAGCTATTGTCATTTTCTGTAGATGAAACATTTGGTTCTATAGAAAACTACGATATTAAAAATATAGACGAAGCAATTACTCTACACCGATCCTACCAATCTTTTTATTTACAACAAGAGACAGTAAAATTCGATTATCAATTTGGGTTTTTAAATACTTCCAATATTGCTGTTATTGAAGCAGCACAATTATTAAATCCAGCTAAAATTAAATGTCAAGTAGTTCAATCAGCAGAAGATATTACCTGTAGCTTTATATTTGATGCTAGGTATTTTACCTATTCTGATATTAATTATGTCGCTGAATTTATGCTGGCGATAGCTCAAGATTTAGTTAGGAATACTTCAGATTCTATTGAACTTTTAAGAGTTAGCTGTAACTCAAATTTATCATTAGCTGCGAATTTGATATCTAAACATACAGCTACAACTGATGTTATTAGTCGCTTCCATCATATAGCAAATTTATTTCCTAATCAACTTGCAGTTAAAACAGCTACTGCTTCGTTTACTTATCAGCAAATAGATGATCTGTCTGACCAAATCGGAAGGGCGCTCAACTACACATTCAAAATTGAACCTGGCGATTTTATAGGAATCATACTTGATGAAGATGAATGGTTACCTATTGGTATGTTATCTGTGTTAAAAGCCGGAGCTACTTATATTCCAATAGATGCTAGTAATCCTCCTAGCCGTTTAAAACATATTCTAACTGATTCTGCACCAGTATGTATACTCACTAATTTAGCGAATGCCCATCTGTTTAGCGATACTGGAATACCGCTGGCTTTAATACATGAACTTTTGGAAGTTAAGACGGAGTTTCCCCAAAACTTGTCGCGAACAAAAGATCAAGCTGCTTATATGATCTATACATCTGGCACAACAGGTTTGCCCAAGGGGGTAATTATTACCGACTCTAACCTTCTTAACTATGTAGATTGGTTCCAGCAGAGCTTTAATGTGAATGTTGGTGATCAAAGTTTGCTTCAAGCTTCGTATGCCTACGATTTGGGATATACAAGTTTATGGGGATGTTTATTAACAGGCGCTACCTTACATCTAGTGCCGGCAAGCAAACGACAGGAAGCAGATGAGTTAGTGAAGTATATTAAAAATCAGCGCCTCAGCTTTTTAAAACTTACACCTTCTTTGTTTTACTTGTTGCTAAAAGCAGAGAATATAGAAACTTTAGAAGACTCATCTTTGCGCTTAATTTTATTAGGGGGAGAAAAAATTGATACGAAAAGTTTACAGCATTTTGCAGATATTAAGAAGGATATCATTTTTGTTAATCATTATGGCCCTACAGAAACAACTATAGGCACTATTTATCATATAATACAACCCGGGCATATTGATAGATTTGTTGAAAAACCAATTATTGGAAGACCTATAAGCAATGCGGAAGTATATATTTTAAATGCGGAAGGGAAACCTTGTTTACCAGGTGAAATTGGTGAAATTTGTATTGGAGGGATGGGAGTTGCCAAAGGTTACCATAAACAAGAGAAATTAAATTTTGAAAAGTTTTTCGTTTTTGAAATTGAAGGCAAAGGCATCCGATTATACCGCTCCGGAGATCTTGGGTATTGGACTACTGCTCAAGATGTATGCTTAGAAGGTAGAATTGATGACCAGGTAAAAATTCGCGGTCACCGCATAGAACTTTCTGAAATAAAGCTGGGCTTAGATAATTGTGGCTTGTCTAAACATATTTTAAGAGTAATAGCTTCGCCTGATTATGGCGAAGAGTTGGTATGTTATTATCAATTAGATAAAGATGCTGACATTTTGCTTTTACGCACCCAAATGCTGCAATTCATTCCGGAATATATGATTCCTGCTTTTTTTATTCGTATCTCTTACATTCCGCTTACGGCTAATGGTAAAACAGACTTTAAGGCTTTACCTGATCCATACAAGAGTGTAATTAATCCAGAAAAGCTGGTTCCCAATATGACCGCTACTGAGACGCTAATCGCTGAAATCTGGTCATCCGTATTACATCAACAAAATTTAACACCTGAAAGTGATTTTTTCCTTTTGGGAGGAGATTCAATTAAAGCCATCCAGATAATAGCGAAGATTAACCGTCAGGGTTTGAAATGTCTTTTAGCTGATATTTTTAATTATACTTCTATTGGTAAGCTTGCACAACATCTTGAACCTGAAGCCAGTATTGTTTCTGCTGAAACAGCATTTGAAGCAGAACATACAATTGTTAATTATTGCCTGTCACCCATGCAGGAAGCCATGTATTTCCATTACAAAGCTTTCCCTGAATCAAAGGCCAATATTATTATCAGACAATTTGAAGTAGCAGGCAAAATGAATACTGAAGCTTTTCAAAAAGCTGTACAACAAGCTATTAATCATTACGATATTTTACGAATTTGCTTTTGCCTTGATGAATCTAATACGCCTATTGTACAAATTCGTCAAAATGGAGATAGTAAACCTGATGTACAAGACCTTTCTTCACTTTTGGTTGAAGAAAGCGAATTTGAAATCAACCAAACTCGTACAAAATGGATAGAGCAAGGTTTTGATCTCGAGAAAGACTTGCCAATACGCATTAAGCAATTTGATTTAGTAGGAGATAAGCAAGTTATACTTTTAGCCTACCACCACATTATTATGGATGGATGGTGCTTTAATGTTATTATTAAAGAGATTATGAGTTGTTACCAAGCTTTGTGTAATCAGGTTAATTACCAGTGGCCACCTTATACATCTTTTACCAAATATTTAGAATGGATAGATCAGCTGCCGCGACAAGATTCTCTTTTGTTTTGGAAAAATTACCTGCACAATTATAATACCTTAACGTCAATACCTTATCTGGATAAACCGACTGTAAATGAAGAATATGAGCCCGGTTTATTAAACTTAATACTAAGTAAAGAACTCACAAAATCTATCCAGCAACTTTGTAATCAGAAGAAAACTACGATGAATGTTTTTTTTCAGGTAGCATGGGGAATCCTCTTAACTAAGTACAATGACACAAAAGATGCTGTTTTTGGCATCACGGTTGCTGGTCGTCCCTATGAGCTCGATGGTTTTGAACATATGGTTGGACTATTCATTAATACACTTCCACTTCGTGTAAAATGGTCTGATCATACCACTGTCGATGACCTTCTTTCAGATCTGACAACATTTTTGCATGAATACCAATCACACCAGTATTTGACTTTGCCTGAAATTCAGTCTTGTTCCTCTTTAAATAAAAATCTGCTTAATCATTTGTTGGTGTTTGAAAATTACCCTTTGTCATCTGTGGAAGAAGAATCAGATGGTACAGGTATTAAAATTGAATCTAAAAACACTTTTGGCCATGCAAGTTATCCCTTAGCTGTAATTATCTACCCGGGTGAACAGGTACATATAAGCTTTACGTTTGACAAAAATCATTACTCCCAGAACTGGATCGAGAAATTAAGTATTCATTTTCTACAGGTTATCAAACAAATATCAGAAGCTTCTAATATGTTAGTTGGCCAAATTGATTTGGTAAGCAAGGAAGAAAAAGAAGTCCTGTTACAATGGAGTTACGCCACTGGAAGTTTTGATCAGGGAAAAACAATTGTTGATTGCTTTCAGGAAACATGTGCTGTTTATAAAGATAATATAGCATTAGATGATGGGCAACAATCTTTAACTTATGAACAAATAGGACAATCTGCAAAAGAATTGGCTTACTACTTAACTGAAAAGTATGGTATCAAACCCGGAGATAGAATTGGTA
>JBILPO010000059.1:0-8274 GCA_044373805.1 Pelobium sp. | reverse complement strand
GCTAAAATCAGCAAGATTAACTTTTTCTTTTCTTATTTCCTTTGCCGGCACTCCTTCAACATGAATAAATGCTCTAAAATCAATTTTCAAATTTAGTGTTGAAGCTAAATCGTAATAAGGAGATTTTTCACTCTCCGGAGCTGGTAATGTAACCAGTATACTTTTAACTTTCGTTTTTCGATCTTCCAAATTAATTCCCATAAACACTATAAACTGATATTAATTGTTCTTGCAAATATCAAAATTGGACAAATTTCAAGAGCGCAAAGATAAAGAATTAAATAAAATTTTGATAATCTGTAGTTTAATAAAATATTAATAGTGATTCTAATGAACTGAAACGCAATAATAATCAGTAGCAAAGCGGTAATTAACCAGAATAATGTGTACTGATTTTCCAAATTTATAAGGCTTAAGCAAAATGTTATTGGTAATAAAACAAATAATAAATTGAAATAGGTTAGATAAATAATGTTAGTATATTCTCTAACTAATTTTTGTACTTTAAATACTATTCCTAGAAATCTAACCATCAAAATTTTTAACCCAAAAAATATAAATACAAAAAAAGAAACGATTAAAAAGGTGTTAAAATCAGTAGCAGAACTAGAAGCTTTGGTTTTATACAGTATTAAACAAGTAAATAATCCTATTGTAAATGAAAAAATGAGGTAAAGAAAAAGAAATTGCCACGACATGAATATGTTCTCTTCTTTGTTAATTTGGTGTAACGTTCTGTTATCATAAAAAGCTTTGAAAATTAGATCTATCTGTTTCTTAAACGCGATTTTTATAATACCAAAAAACACTAATAGTAAAATAATTACCAAGAAGAACCAGATAGGCATTTTACCAATGTATTCACCAGTTCCAAAATTACTTTTTTTAATTTTTACAGATTTTGCCGGCGTTAATAAATAGGGATCTGTAATAATTACTTTTCTTAATAAATCTTCTATAAATGGATTAGGTCTGTTAGGGTCTGGTTTTAGGTATTGATAAGTTAAAGAGTCTCTTAAAAATGCTTTTCTAACTAATGTTGCTGAATCTGGAAGGAATCTTTTTTTAATGTTAGAACTTTGAAAACTGTCCTTTTTTAAAATTAAAGAATCTTTTTGTACATCTGCAAAGCCTGCTAAAGCAAAACAAAACAAGAACAATACAAAAAGTAAAAATCTCATGAATTAAAAGTAACTGGTTATTCCAAAATGGATTTTTCCCTTCTGCAAATCTACAGGAATATTTTTTTGTTTTCCCAATGCGTAATTTAAAGATGCAACACCCGCTTTGGTTTGAAAATTAATTCCTAAGCCAAAACCTAATGGATGATCTTTATATTGCTGATTTATAAATTCTTTTTTGATAAACCCCTGGTCATAAAAAGCACTTAAATAGGAGTTTTTTTCAATGATGTACCTAAACTCAAAAGTTTGAACAATAAAGCTGCTTACATTTAAAGATTGCTCATCAAAACCTCTTAAAGTTTTAAAGCCACCAATTCTAAAGCCTTCATTTTCAAATAAATTTTTTCCGCTGAGGTAAGATGCAAGGGTGCGTAAATAAAACAAAGAGCGATTATTTAATTTAATATAGTTTTTTAAATCTGTTGTTACTTTGATTTGAACAGGTGCTTTTGGTTCAAAATAATCATCAGGATTAAAATTTTCTGTCGGGCTAATTCTTCTTTTTCCTACTCCAGCTTGTAAAATAAAATCAGAGCCTTTTAAAGGTGTTATTCTATCATCTAACTTTACATAATTGCTTAGAAGACCATAGAAAGTAGATTTAATATTGGCAAATGTTGGTATACCTGATGATGTATTAGGTTGATTAGCCACCTGATTTCCGCTAAAATTCTCTAAAAAGAAACTCAGCTTTTGATAAGTATTAAAGTTATAACTAAATGCAATTTTTGAGGTAAGATTTAAAAAACTGGTGTCTCTTTTAAAAAGTTGAAAATCAAAATCAAAACCAATTTGACTCCTAAATAAATAGGGGTATTTTAATTTAATAGCTAATTCTTGCGACTGAGAAGGTAATCCTCGATAATTAAAATCGAAAGATTCTCCACTTTTTAAAGCATTTTGTAGGCTCAGTTTAAAATCTCCAGTAAGTTGTAATTTTCCGTTGTTAGAATTAGGTAAAAATCCAATTATTCCATCAAACTGATTTGCATTTTGCTTTTCTAAGAAGATGTTAATTTTAGCTTTTTCTCCAGCAAAAACAACTTCAGAAGGTTTTGGAACACTTAAAAAAGCTAAATCACGAAGTTTTTTATCAATCAATCTTACTTTCTCTTCGTTATAGTTTTGATTTTTTTTGAGTCCTAAATAAGAAGTTAAAAAGCCCTGATTTATTTTGGCATTTCCTACTAATCTTAAGGTATCAATTATAATTTTTTGATTTGGGTTACTAAATATTTTTGCGGAGGCTACATCGGAATCTACGTTTAAACTATCTAACCAAACTTCGGCAAAGGGATAGCCATTGTTTTCATAATGGCTTAAAAGTGTTTCGTAAATCTTATTTAAAGTTTGTAAGGGTAATGCTCTTTTTTTTTCCAGTTTATCTTTTAAATCAGCCTCAATAATTACTTCTTGACTAAGATTTCCATTTTTAAAATAAATGCCTCTAGTTAAATCTCCAGTAATTATTCTAGCATTTAAAGTGTCTTTATTCCATTTCAAAGTGGCTACATCGGCATTGAAATAACCGATAAATTGCAAGGAAGAAATTTCTTTTTTTATAGCCTTGTATGCAGATAAAGAATCTGAATAATTAGATAAGTTTTGGTTACTTATTTGCCTAGGTAAGCCCGAAATCTTAAGTACAATCTTTTGATTTTGTGCTAAGCAATAATTACTTAAAAAAATAAACAATGCCGATAAAGCAATTCTCATCTTAACCTTTTCCACTATTAATTTCTAAAAATAACTTTATATCATTGAAAAAAAAATAAGGATACTTTGCTTCTAAACTTAACCAATAATTTTAATAACGATTATTATTTAGCCACAGTCTGCGTTAACGATGGAAACGGCATCCTTTTTTGCTTTTTGAGGCAAAAAAGATAAAGTGTACAGCGTGTTAAAACGCCCGAATTATTATTTGTTGAATCATTTTAATTATTTGAAGGAGCTTTGATGAAGGTATGCTTTTGATGGATTTGCGTACTTTTGCGATATGGCAGGTATTTATATTCATAATCCGTTTTGCAAGCAGGCTTGTCATTATTGTGATTTCCATTTTAGCACTTCGTTAAAATATAAAGATGAAATGCTTCAATCCATCATCAAAGAAATTGGTTTGCAGCAAAATTATTTGGGCAGTCAAACTATAGAAACGGTTTATTTTGGAGGAGGAACACCATCTTTATTAACTGGAGATGAAGTTTCTAGAATTATTGAAGCCATTCAAACTCAATATGATTTATCTAAAACACCAGAAGTTACTTTAGAGGCTAATCCTGATGATTTAAACCTTCAAAAATTAAGAGAATTTAGAAACACCTGCATCAATCGTTTTAGCATTGGTGTACAATCTTTTTTTGATGAAGATTTAAAGTGGATGAACAGAGCTCATCAGGCTAATGAGGCAGAAAGTGCCATTAAAAGAGCACAAGATTTTGGTTTTGAGAACATCACTATCGATTTAATTTACGGCTTTCCTTTGCTGACCGACCAAAAATGGGGAGAGAACATTCAAAAAGCCGTTCAATTTCAAATTCCTCATATTTCATCTTACAGTATGACGGTGGAGCCAAAAACTGCGTTGGCTAATTTTATCAATACAGAGAAACAAAAGCCTTTAGATGATGCGCAAAGTGCAGCTCAGTTTCAGATATTAATGGCTGAGTTGGCTGCAAATGGGTTTGAGCATTATGAGATCTCTAATTTTGCCAAGCCCAATCATCATTCAAAACACAATACAAACTATTGGAAAGGAGTTCATTATTTAGGAATTGGTCCTTCGGCACATTCTTTTAATGGAGAAAGCAGGCAATGGAATATTGCTAATAATGCAAAGTATTTAGCAGAATTAGCAATTAAGAAGATTCCCTTTGAAATGGAGTTACTAAGCTTAAACGATAGATTTAATGAATACATTATGACCAGTTTAAGAACCATGTGGGGAATTGATTTGAGAAAAGTTGCTAACGATTTTGACCCACAAATAAAAGGCAAATTACTGGCTGCTGCCGATGAATATCTCTCTAAAAATTGGTTGGCTTTCGCCGATGAAAAACTGATTTTAACCCGAGAGGGTAAACTATATGCCGATTTAATAGCTTCAGAATTATTTATTACAGAGCATGAATTTTAAAAATAAAATTGTTTGGATTACCGGTGCATCTTCTGGAATTGGAAAGGCTTTGGTTTACCAATTGAATGAGCAAGGTGCAAAGCTGATTATCTCATCGCGTAGGGCAGAAAGCTTGTATGCGGTTAAGCAGAAGTGTAAAAAGAATCCTTTAGATATTCATGTTTTGCCTTTGGATTTAGAACAAAAATTGATTCTTTTTAGCAAAGCTGATGAAGCTTGGCGAATTTATGGAAAGATTGATATTTTAATTAGCGCTGGCGGAATTAGCCAAAGAGGGCAGGTTATTGAAATGGAATCTGCTATAGAAGAGAAAATTATGAATACCAACTTTTGGGGGACTGTAAATTTAAGTAAAGCCTTGCTTCCAAAAATGATTGCTGCCGAAAGTGGTCATTTGGTGGTTTTAAGTTCTTTAGTGGGTAAATTTGGAACACAGCATAGAAGCACTTATTCTGCTTCTAAACATGCTTTACATGGTTATTTCGATTCGTTAAGGTGTGAGGTTTACGATAAAGGAATTTCGGTTACCATGATTTGTCCTGGGTTTATTAAAACTAATGTTACGTTAAATTCTGTAACTTCAAGAGGTGAGAAATATGGGGTGATGGATGAAAATCAAGAAAATGGAATGAGTGCTTATGATTGCGCTGCAAAGATTTTAGAAGCTATAGATAAAAAGAAGGAAGAGGTTTTAATTGGAGGGAAAGAGAAATATGGTGTCTATATCAAAAGATTTTTTCCAAAGTATTTTTCTAAAATGATAAGGAAGAGAAAAGTGATTTAAAATAAAAAATGCGACTTATTCAGTCGCATTTTTTATTTAACTATTGTGGTAAAGCCGGAGGAATTATTTTGTTTACGCGTGTACTTACAGAGCGTAAAAAGGCTTCTAAAGATTGTTGTTCTGTTAAAGTAAGATTCAGTTTTTGTAGTAATGCTGATTTTTTACTTGCCCTTAAAGAATCTGCAACAATAGCAGCTTTTTGTATGGATGTAGGATTACCTAAGTTGTAAAACTCAATTACATCTTTTAATGATGGGAAATTTCCGTGGTGCATCCATGGTCCGGTAATGTTTGTTTCCCTTAAAGAGGGAGTTCTAAACTTTCCAATATCGGCTAAATTTTTTGTGACATTGTATCTTCCTAGATCTTCCATTTTTGATCCTAATAAGGTTTGTCCATCATTATGAAATTGATTGTCGCTAAAAAGAGGGGAGTTATGACAGTTGATACATCTCGCTTTTGTTCTAAAAAGATGCATTCCTTTTAATTCGTCATCTTTTAAAGCTTTTGAATTTCCTTTCACAAAAGAATCAAACCTGCTTCCTGTACTTACAAGAGATCTTTCAAAAGTGGTTAATGCTTTTTGTATTTTATCTAAGTTTATTTCTTCTGTTCCAAAAGCTTTAGCAAACATCGGTTTGTATCCTTTTATTTTGGAAACATTTTTCACCATAGTTTTTAGATCCTGATTCATTTCTAAATGATCCTCTATAGGGAAACCCGACTGATGCTCTAAGCTGTTTGCTCTTCCATCCCAAAATAATTTATCATAAAAGGCAACATTAAGCAAGGTCATGGCATTTCTTTTACCCGTTTGCCTGTCGTGTCCATAAGCAACTCGTTTTCCATCTCCCCAACCTAATTCAGGGTCGTGGCATGAAGCGCAGGCAATTTGTTTTGACGCAGATAATCTAGGGTCGAAAAATAAAGTTTTTCCTAATTTTTCTTTATCCTCATTAAATTGATTGTTTGCCGGATAAATAGGGCGCCCTAAATAGCCAATATCTTTAAAGTTTTTTTTAGCCTCTTCGTCTAAATTAGGTTTTGGCCAGTTAGCAGGGTCTCCACTATACAATTTTCTTAAATCTTCTAAGGTGTAAGTTTGATCTTCGCTTTGCAAAAATGCCGATCCTACAACAAACATCATTAAGGATGAGAGTATAAATAATTTTCTTTTCATTTTTAGTTTAAGGTTTGGGGATCTACGCTCATGGTATATTTACGAGTTACAGCCACAAGTCCGCCAATTGCTGTTTCGTTAAAAATAACGTCCAAGTTAAATATTTTTGTTCTTTCGTCATAAGTTCCTTTTCCGCTAATCCCAATTTTAAAAGTGGGTGTTCCCGGTTGAAAAGTGGCTGATGTAGATTTTGTGATTATAATATCTTGCTCTATTACTTTAACTATTCCCGTTTTTGAACCTTCAAAATCTGGAAAGAATTTCAAAACTTTATCTGCGTTAATTCTCGCAGTTTTAATATTGTTAGTGCCAATTTGGGGAGTATATAATTTGACCATATCAAATAAAGCAATGCCACTATCAGTTACGTAGGGGTTTGTGAAACCTAAGGCAGACGGATCTGAACTTGGAACTGTAGGGAAATGACTTCTTATTCTGTTTGTCCATTTATTTGTTTCGGTATCAAACCTATAAATATATAATTCATAGAAAGGATCAGTTTTGTAAAAAGTTTGAATAGCTGTTGAGGATGCCGTTGCTAAAGGCTCATCGGGATATAAATCATCTTTCTTCAAAGGCTCATCTTTTTTACAAGCTGTTAATATGACGATGAAAAAGAATAGAAATTTGATATTTAGTTTCATGATGCTGTTTTTAATAACCTTGATTTTGAACCATACTTCTATTTGCATTTACTGTCTCTGCCGGAAATGGCATCACCAATCTATAATCAGTATTTGGTAAATTGCAAATGCTTGCATTGCAATCGTTTCTGACAATATCTTTGCCTTTTCTCAATAAATCAAATAATAAATTACCTTCAAAAGCCAATTCTTTTCTTCTTTCTAAAAGAATAGCATTTACTAAATCTGTTTTTACCGAGTAGTTTGCTGTAACGGCAGAAGGGTCGGCTCTTTTGATAATGGTATTTAAATCTGCATTTGCCTGGGTAAAGTCTGTATTTGTTTTTTCTACCGCAGCTTCAGCCCTTATCAAGTAAATTTCAGACAGCCTAAGTATTTTTACTGGAGTTGCTAATGTACTGCCTGTAGCATATTTTTTTGTGAAAAAATAAGAAGTTCCACTTATGTTCACATTGGTAAATAATGATGGGTTGCCTCTAACATCAGTAGCGCTATATAAACCTAGCAAGTCGTTAGTAGCAGCAAACATTCTGTAACCACCAATATTTGTGGCTTCATAATAACTGCCTACGCTGTTCCCACTAAAATCACTTTCCAATGCAAGTTCAAAGATTGATTCGGTAGAAGGTGTTCTGGTTGTCCAGCTGTTCACATAAAGGGTATTACTTAGAAGGGTATACCCTCCATTTTTTATTATTTCGTCTGAAAGTTCGAATGCTTTTGTGTAATTATTGGTGTATAAATAAACTTTAGCCAGTAATGCTTTTGCTGCATTTTTTGAGAAATAGGTTTGTAAAGAACCTTTGCTAAATATTGCTGAGCTACTATCAAATAACGTAATTGCTTCTGTTAAATCATTAATTACTGCTTGGTATGATTCTGCAGCCGTTAATCTCACCGGGCTAGGGTCAAAAAGTAATTGCGGTTTTAAATTTATTACAATACCTAAATGAGAGGCGTTTGGAGTATAATTATATGGGCGAGAAAAAATTCTTAAAGCATCAAAATGGGCTAATGCTCTTAGACACTTTGCTTCTGCTAAAACTCTATTTTTTTCTGATGTTAGGCCAACTGCTTCTGGCGTGTATTTAATAATGTTGTTTAAGTTATTTAATTGATCGTAAATCTTTGCATAAGTAACATTTAATGATGATGAATTAGCTATTTGCGTTAGGTTATAAACATCATTAAGCTGAACGTTTACTGTTCTGCTATATTTTAAATTCCCGCCAATTAGCTCTGGGTAAAGCATTAAATTTTGATGATAAAGATCTGTTGCGAGTAATGTTCTATAAGCTCCAGATAATGCTGTTTTGGCTCCATTAATATCTTTAAATATATCT
>JBILPO010000058.1:0-8440 GCA_044373805.1 Pelobium sp. | reverse complement strand
GATGGTAGGCATAATTAAAAATGCCACACACATAGATAATGGAACAGAAAGTGCCACAAAAAGTGCGTTGGTAATTCCCATAAAAAACATGAGGATTAAAGTCACCAAAATAAACCCAATAACAATGGTATTGATTAAATCATGAAGGGTTACTCTTGTTTTATCAGACTGGTCTCCGGTAGTTACAATATCCAATCCTTTTGGAAACTGCTTCTCTTTCATTTCAGCAATAATCACTCTGATTTTATCTGATGCTTCAATCAGGTTTTGACCAGAACGCTTCTTCACATTTAAGGTGATCACATTCCTCCCGTTTAACCTTGCATAAGATTCTTGCTCTTTAAATCCATCAACAACACTTGCAATATCTCTTAAATAAATAGATGATCCGGTTGGACTTTTAATAACGGTATTTGAAATTTCTTCGGCCGACCCATATTCCTTTTTTATATTTAAGGTTCTTCTTACGCCATCAATTGGCACTGTACCGCCAGATGCAGAGATGTTTTCTGTACCAATAGCTTGTTGAATATCATAAAATGAAAGCTGCGCAGCCGACATTTTATTCACATCTACATTGATTTGAACCTCTGGATCTAGAGCTCCAACAATATCTACTCCAGATATTTCTGGTAATGATTCTACCCTATCTTGTAAATCATCAGCATATTTCTTTAGGGTTTTTAAATCAAAATCACCTGAAATATTCAAATACATGATAGGTAAATCAGATAAATTAATATCTAAAACCTGTGGATCATCAGGTAAATCGCTTGGCAAATCAGTTTTAGCCTTATCTACAGCATCCTTAATCCTTTGTTTAGCATCTTTAATGTCCACATTTGCATTAAATTCGGCAGTAATAAAAGAGAAATCCTGGTAAGAATTAGAAGTTACCTTTTTTAAGCCTTGGGCAGATTTAAGTTGCTTTTCTAATTGCTTGGTGACTAAGTTTTCCATATTTGCAGGAGAAGTTCCTGGATATATGGTTCGCACAAATATTTTTGGGATAGATATCTCCGGAAAATTCTCTTTTGGCAAACTATTATAAGCAAAATAACCGGCCAAAAGTAATAACACCGTAAGCACATAAATAGCTGTTCTATTTTCTATCGCCCAGCTAGATGGTTTAAATTCTTTATCTAAATCTTTCATTTAGTGTGTTTTTTTTTAATGGATTTTATATTGATAAACCCCGTTCTATTTGTTAAATTATTAAAAGAAAGATTACAATTTAACTGCATCACCATCATTAAGACCATTTAATCCGGTCATAATTACCCTATCTCCTTTTTTAACACCAGTCAAAATTTCAGCATTCCCATTGTATATATTACCTATAGTGATGGACACTTTTTTAGCTCTTCCATTCTCATCTAACATCAAATAATCTCCATTTTCTGATTTCTGGATAGCTTTAATAGGGATAACAATTGCATTTTCCTTCACGTAATCAACAATCTTTAAAATGCTGAGCATATTGGGGCGGTAAGTTTTCTTGCTTGGTAATTTAACTTCCACACTAAAACTTCTAGACATTGGATCAATAATTTTAGCAGCAAAAGAGATTTTAGTTTTCACAGAATCTGCAGCATCTGGTATAATCACTAAAACTTCGTCTCCTTGATTTATTCTACCAGCATAAGTTTCAGAAACCAAGGCTTTTGCTTTTAAATTACTGGCATTAACCACTCTTATTCCAGGAGCACCTGGCTGAACAGCTTGTCCAATTTTATAATCCATTTGATCTATAGTGCCAGAAATTGGTGACTTAATTTTGTACATAGATGCTTGTTGCTTTATAACACTAATTTGCCTCTCTAAACTTTCTTTTTGGGTTTTAGCATTCAGATATTGAATTTCAGTACCTATTTTTTGATCCCAAAGATTTTTTTGTCTCTTAAAGAGGATGTTTGCTAAGTCTAGTTGAGTTTGAACTTGTGCTATGTTTTGCCTCAATACAGCGTCATCTATTTGTGCCAAAACTTGTCCTTTTGAAACGTTTTGACCTATGCTAACAAAAACATCAGTTAGTACTCCTGGTGCTTGTGGACTTACTTGAAGGTTTTCTTCTGCATCTACCTTACCTTGTATTTGAATAAAATTTTTGAACGTAGAAGTCTGAACTTCTAAAACAGCTACTTGCTTTATAATTTCTTCTTGTTTAGCGCCTATCTCTTGTTCTAACTTGGCTATTTTAGTAGATAAATCTGTTTGTTCTTTTTTTAGCTTAGCTAACTCTGCTTTTTTATCTTTTGGGTCATTCCCACATGCTGCCAAAAACAAAACAACAGATGCTATAATTATTTTTTTCATGATTTTTTCTCTTTTTATGATTTGCTTTTATTTAATAACTCCTGTTGCTTTTTCTGTATCTACTTTACTAGTTAATGCTTGATATAAAGCATTGATATAATTATTCTCAGCCTCTTTTAATGAAGTTTGAGCCTGAGTAACTTCAATGGAAGAACCCACACCTTGTTCGTACTTAATTTTAGAAACTCTTAATATCTCATTAGCCAAATCCAAATTTCTTTGTTGATTTTCTAAAGAAGTAATGCTGTTGGTGTAATTGGTAATGCTATTTTTTATATCAAGGTTAATTGAATTCTTTGCATTGTTTAAGTCATTAGTAGACTTTTGAACACTATATTGTGCTTGCTTTACCTTATACAATTTTTGCCCGCCACTAAAAATTGGAACATTTAATTTTAAACCTACCAACACCGCTGGATAACTTTTGCTATACAAATCTCCAAAAGAATTGCTTTGAAATTGGTAAGAACTATTACCAAATGCAGCTAAACTTGGTAAATATTGAGATTTATACCTTTTTAGATCTAGGGTATTTAATTTTACCTGTGTTTGCGCTAAAGAATACTCAATTCTGTTATTATATGCTGATGTATCATTTAAAATTTCAATTTTATCAAATTTGATTTCGCTAATCTTCCCATTTAAAGCTAACTGTTCTTCAACAGGCATCCCCATTTGAAATTTCAATAAACCAATTCCTAACTCTAAAGAACGTAAGATATTTTGCTTTTCGGTATTCAAATTATTGTATAAAACGGTTAATCTATCTGCATCAATTTTTTCGGCAAAACCATTATCGTACAATGCTTTGGTTTGGTCGAGTTGTTTTTTGAGTTGCTCGATATTTGTATTTAATAATCCAACTTGTTCGTTATTTACCAAAACCATATAAAAAGCCTTTGTTACCGCTACATTAGTTTCTATTTTTGATCTGGTATAAAGTCTTTGGGACAACTCTTTATAAGTTTTAGAGGCCTGTAAACCTACAATATAACTTCCATCAAAAATAAGTTGACTTACAGATAACCCAACATTGGAGTTGTATTTTTGTTGAAAATTAACAGGTTGTAATCCACCTACATTATTAGGTTTCACAATAGTGTTTCCGCTGGCATCTCTAATATCTTCATCTTTAATGATATTATAAATTGCAGGACCAACAAAATCAGGAAATAAAACGGTTGGTCTTTTTAGGTAATCTTGAAAATCAGCACTTGCACTTACCTGGGGTAACCCAATTCCTATAGTTTCTTTCACCTTGGCATCGGCAATTTTGCGATCTAAATCAGCATTTAAAATGTTTGCTTGGTGCTCGTAAGCATAGTTTATACAATCATTAAGGTTGAAATAGTTGTTTTTGCCCATGTCTTTTTGAGCCATCACACTTCCAATTGTTAAACTTAACATTGCTGTAATTAGCATGGTTTTAGTTTTCATTTATGTAATTTAATTGTTCTATTTAATTTGATAATTATTGATTAATACATGACCGCTTAGGGTGCAAATGCCAAAAAGGTAATGCATAGTTAATTCATTCATCACATCATAAATGCTATACTTTCCACTTCTGATTAAATCCGATTCAAAAACCCAATTAATTTGCCCTACTCTAGCGGTAGCTAAAATATCTGTATTGATATTTTCTCTAAACACTTTCTCTCTTATTCCCCTCTCCAATCCAGTTTTAATTGAATTATAAACATGAGTTTGATGAAAATTCATCATCGCTTTATAAGCCTCATTATGGTACTTTTCTAAATCATAAAATACAATTGGGTTTATTCCAGAAAGCATTTCTTTAAAAAAATTCATCATTAAAAAAACTTCTTCTATTGCATTTTCAGATTGTTGGGAACACTGCTCCATATTACATTTGTCATGTTGCAGCATTATAGAAAACAATTGATTTACCAACTCATTCTTATCCTTAAAATTAGCATAGATTGTTTTTTTCGACATTCCTAAGTGCTTAGCAATGTCGTCCATGGTTACACTCTTCATGCCAAACTTCATAAAAAGCTTTTTGGCTTCAGCTAAAATGTATTCTTCTACGTTTTCCATTTTAATTTTAATCTGCGGCAAAACTATGGAAACTTTATCATTATCCAAAGTTTCCTTTGAAATAATTTTTTCTTATTGTTAACAAAATAACCGTTGAGCAGGTGAAATTTCTTAAATTAACTAAGCGCATTATAAAACCACTCATTTTTGTATTTTTGAGCAAAATTTAAATGCTATGAATAATTCCCCTATTTACGCTGTTTCTCCTATTGATGGGCGTTATCAATCGCAAACCAAGAATTTAAGCTCTTACTTCTCTGAAGCAGCCTTAATTACCTATCGAGTTTTTGTAGAGATTGAATACTTTATCGCACTTTGCGAAATTCCACTTCCGGGTCTTAAAAACTTTGATAAAAAAAATTTTGAGCCTTTAAGAAACATGGTAAAACAACTAAAAGAAGCAGATATTTTAGAAGTTAAAGAGATTGAGAAAACCACAAATCATGATGTGAAGGCGGTTGAATATTTTATCAAGAAAAAATTTGACGATTTAGATTTATCAGCTTATAAAGAATTTATTCATTTTGGCTTAACATCACAGGACATTAACAATACTTCTATACCTTATTCATTTAAGTCAGGAATGTTATTGGTTTACTATCCTAAACTACAGGAGTTAATTAATACTTTAACCACTTTAGTGAATAATTGGAAAGATGTTCCAATGTTAGCTCATACACATGGTCAACCAGCTTCGCCAACCCGTTTAGGTAAAGAATTAATGGTTTTTGTAGAACGATTAGAAAACCAATTAGCATTATTAAAAGATATCCCCTATGCAGCAAAATTTGGTGGTGCAACTGGTAACTTTAATGCTCACCATGTTGCTTATCCAATGATTAACTGGAAAAATTTTGGGAATAATTTTGTAGAAAACACGCTTAAATTAAAGCGATCTCAACATACTACTCAAATAGAACATTATGATTATTTAGCCGCTCAATTTGATGGTTTAAAGAGGATTAATACTATTATTTTAGATTTAAACAGAGATTTTTGGACTTACATCTCTATGAACTACTTTAAACAGAAAATTAAAGAAGGAGAAGTAGGTTCATCTGCAATGCCTCATAAAGTAAATCCAATAGATTTTGAAAATTCAGAAGGAAATATTGGAATTGCCAACGCCATTTTTGAACATTTATCTGCTAAATTACCAGTGAGCAGGCTACAAAGAGATTTAACAGATTCTACAGTACTCAGAAATATTGGGGTGCCTATTGCCCATACTATGATTGCCTTACAATCTACTTTAAAAGGATTGAACAAGCTTTTATTAAATCAAGATGAAATTCAAAAAGATTTAGACAATAATTGGGCTGTAGTTGCTGAAGCGATTCAAACTATTTTAAGAAGAGAGAATTATCCTAATCCTTATGAAGCATTAAAAGATTTAACACGTACCAATCAACAAATAAATGCCAATGTAATTGCCCAGTTCATTGCGGGTTTAAATGTTAAAGATGAAATAAAACTAGAATTATTAGCCATCACTCCATCTAGTTACACAGGAATCTAATAAGTCATAAAGAGGTAAAAAAGTTTAAACATGCGTTCATTCCTTTTCGTGATGACTACTTTTGAAATCTAATTTAAAGACATGAACATTTCAATATATACAGAATCTACACCAAACCCAGCTACAATGAAGTTCATTGTAAATAAGTTATTAATTAATGGGAGTGTTGATTTTCCAACTAAAGCCAGTGCAGAGCCTTCTAAATTTGCTACAGAACTTTACAAATTCAATTTTGTTAACGGCGTTTTTTTTGCAAGTAATTTTGTAACCGTAACCAAAACTGAAGACGCTATTTGGGCTGATATTGAGCCCATCTTAAAAGAATTTGTAAAAGGAGCAGTAGAGTCTGAATATGCTGTGCAAGAGAATAAAAGTGATGAAGAACTCGTTTTTGAAGGAACAGAAACGGAAATTAAGATTCAGCAAATACTAAATGATTACGTAAGGCCAGCTGTAGAACAAGATGGTGGAGCTATAAGCTATAAGTCTTTTGAAGAAGGCATAGTAACAGTAGAACTAAGGGGTTCTTGTAGTGGCTGTCCATCTTCTACCATCACATTAAAATCAGGCATTCAAAGCTTACTACAAAGAATGGTTCCCGAAGTTAAAGAAGTGGTATCTCAAGCATTATAAAAAACTTTAAATATAAAAAAAAGCCCATTTAAGGGCTTTTTTTTATATTTAAACGAAAGTTTTTACGTTTCTGATTTCTTCGTAAAGCTCAATCACTTTTTTCTGTAAATCAATCACTTCTGTCTCTCTATCTTGTAGTTTTTTAGAAACCACTTCTAAATCAGAAGCATACTTGATCTCCTGTTCAGGATCATTATAAGTTAGTAATTGAACCACAGTCATTTCAAATAAAGCAGATATCTGCTCTAATCTTGACAAATTAATATCTGTAATACCTGTTTCTATTTTAGAAAAAGCAGGGATTGAGATATCTAGTTGCTTAGCAACGTCTTCCTGACTCCATCCTTTTTGATGTCTCAGCAATCTAATTTTTTTTCCTAATAACTTCATTTTCGACTAATACTAAATTTTAAAACCAATTACACTTAACCCTAGGTTAATGTTAACTAACGGCAAAGTTAGAGAAATTATCAATTATTAATTAACAATTTTGTTAAGATAACTAAATTGATACCTCCAAAGTTGCCCGAACTCATCATTAAAAGATTAGTGTCACTAAATTGAAACGTTTGCAAATAACTTTTTATTTTTTCGGGCTGATTAAAAAACTTTAAATTCTTGTTATTAAATGCTTCTAATACTTTTTCTTTAGAAAAAGGTTTCATTTTTTTTTGAAGAAAAGTTTTTTCATCTATAAATACTACAGCAAAATCTGCGCCATTCATTGTATTGGCATATTCACTTAAAAAATCTTCGTTTAAGCTACTAAAAGTATGCAATTCCATACAGGCAATTAATTTTCTGTGGGGAAACTGTTCTTTAACGGCTTCAATTGTTGCCTTCAATTTTGATGGAGAATGCGCAAAATCTTTATAAACTACTGTATTTGCCGTCTCACCTAATTTTTCTAATCGCCTGGCAGCCCCTTTAAAATCAGAAATAGCATGATAAAATTCTTCAGCCGAAATTCCAGCTTCTTCACATGCCAACTGTGCAGCTTTCAAATTCATCAAATTATGCCTACCAAAAATGCTTAAAGGCACTTTCTGCGTGGTTGTTTCTAAAAAAGTTTGCCCATTAATTATGGAATAATCTGGAGTTTGATAAGGCAATACACTCATCTTACTTTTAAATGAATGCTGCGCTACCAAATCTTTTAAAACTTCGTCCTCTTCGCAATAAATAAGTTTCCCACCTTCTTGAATGGTATCTATAAACATACTAAACTGCAATTTATAGCTATCAAAAGTTGGAAACACATTAATATGATCCCAAGCCACACCACTAATAATACCAACATGAGCTTTATAAAGATGGAATTTTGGACGAAGATCTATTGGAGATGCTAAATATTCATCGCCCTCTATTACAATTAATGGTGCGTCAGAAAGCTTCACCATATTTTCAAAACCTTCAATTTGTGCGCCTACCAAATAATCAAAATCCTTTTTAAAATAATGTAGCACATGCAAAATCATAGAAGTAATGGTGGTTTTGCCATGGCTTCCTCCAATTACAATCCGCTTCTTCTCTTTAGATTGCTGGTAAATATATTCGGGGTAAGAATATACCGGAATTCCTAATTCTTGAGCCTTCAACATTTCGGGGTTGTCAATTCTTGCATGCATCCCTAAAATTATAGCATCAATACCAGTAGTGATATTCTCTGGATGCCATCCCTCATCTTCTGGTAATAACTGATGTTTACCTAAACGTGTTTTAGAAGGTTCGTAAATCACATCATCTGATCCCGTCACATTAAAACCTTTTAAATGCAATGCAATAGCTAAGTTGTGCATAGCTGCACCGCCAATAGCAATAAAGTGAACTCTCAAATTATTTATGTTTATTTAATAAATTTTGCAGCAACCCAAAGGTCTTTTTTCTTATGCTGAATGTATTTTAAATCAT
>JBILPO010000109.1:0-6384 GCA_044373805.1 Pelobium sp. | reverse complement strand
ACATTCATTAGCTGCGAGCCAATTTGTGTGGCCAAACGAATACGCTGAGCCTCTCCGCCTGATAGCGTTCTTGCGGTACGATCTAAGGTTAAATAAACCAAGCCTACATCTAACAAAAAGCCAATTCTTGATCTTATTTCTTTTAAAATTTCTTTAGCAATGATATTCTGACGCTCGCTTAATCTATCTTCTAAACCTTCAAACCAAGTTTGTAGGTTTTTGATATCCATAGAAGCTAAATCAAAAATATTTTTGTGATCTACTTTAA
Source organism: Pelobium sp. (assembly GCA_044373805.1). Lineage (GTDB taxonomy): Bacteria > Bacteroidota > Bacteroidia > Sphingobacteriales > Sphingobacteriaceae > Pseudopedobacter. The sequence goes on along the minus strand of JBILPO010000109.1, from coordinate 6,116 downwards.
AATGTAAAGATTCTTTCTTCAATCTTGCGCCTTCACAAAGCGGACAGGTTTTTAAAACCCTAAAACTTTCTAAATCACTGCTAACCGCATCTCCTTTTTTCTCATTTTGTTCTTCCAACATTTTAATAATGCCATCAAAAGGGATTTGATAATTTTGTACGTTCCATTTATTATACTCTACCGGAACAGTAACTAACTCATCTACTCCGTGTAAAAGAATATCAATGGCTTTTGGGTCTAATTTTTCTATAGGCTGAGAAAGGGAAAAGTTGTACTTTTTTCCAAGCGCTTTAATTACCTGAAAAATCCAGGTTTCGCGGTAATCTCCCAAAGGAGCCAGACCACCATTAATAATACTCAGCTTTTTGTTTGGGATGACCGATTCTTCATCCACATCAAAAATGTAACCTAAGCCATCACACTCTGGGCAAGCACCATAAGGCGAGTTAAAGGAAAAAGTATTGGGTTGTGGTTCATCATAAGAAACGCCAGTGGTGGGGCACATTAAAAATTTGGAGAAATGGTAAACCTTATTCTCTTTATCTGAAATTTTGATGATGCCTTTTGCAATTTTTAAAGCTGATTGTATAGAAGTGTATAAGCGCTTTTTATCTTTTTCTGTTACAATTAAGCGATCTATTACGGTTTCAATATCATGAATTTTATACCTGTCTAGTTGCATTTTAGGAACAACGTCTACAATCTCACCGTCAACTCTTACTTTTAAATAACCTTGTTTTCTAATTTGCTCAAATAATTCGCGGTAATGACCTTTTCTACCTTTTACTACTGGAGCTAAAATATTAATAGGCTTTCCGTCAAATTGTTCTAAAACCTGATTTAATATCTGATCTTCAGACATTTTCATCATCTTCTCGCCCGTATTATAAGAATAAGCATCAGCTACCCTTGCGTAAAGCAAGCGCATAAAATCATAAATCTCTGTAATGGTACCTACCGTAGAACGTGGATTTTTAGAGGTCGTTTTTTGTTCAATAGCGATTACAGGGCTTAGGCCCGATACTTTATCTACGTCTGGCCTTTCTAAACCGCCCATAAACTGACGTGAGTAAGCCGAAAAAGTTTCCATGTAACGTCGCTGCCCTTCGGCATAAATGGTGTCAAAAGCTAAAGATGATTTCCCCGAACCACTTAAACCAGTAATGACCACCAGTTGGTTACGAGGGAATGAAATATCTATATTCTTTAAATTATGAACCCTGGCGCCATATACTTCTACTTCACTTTGTTCTACCAGATCAATTGGTTTCTTACTCATATAAACAGCTTTCTCTGCTAATAAAAAATTGTATTGTTTTTTGTTTTAAAAGCTCGCAAAATTAACGAAAAAAGGCTGAACATGAAGTTCAGCCTTGTTATTTATAATGTCATTTTTGCTCCTATTTTAAAGCCATCAACTTTCTGGGGTTTTTAATCCTATACCCATGATCTTCAGGGTGTTCAATAATTTCTTTCATCGAGATTAAACTGTAAACGTATTTACCCGTTTCTTTATTTAAATCCATTTTAAAATAATTATCTTGGTTTTGCTTTGTAATCACTCTTTTAATCCTACCCTCGCCCCCATTGTAAGCCGCAGCAACCAAAGTCCAGCTGTTAAATTGCTTATATAAATCTCTGATGTACTTAGCCGCAGCCACAGTTGATAAACGAATGTTCATTCTTTGATCAATCTGGTTATTTACCTTTAAACCATAATCTCTTCCAGTTTGTGGCATAAATTGCCACAAGCCAGCAGCGCCTTTTGGAGAAACTTGATTTGCAGTGAAACCACTTTCTATTAAAGGCACATATTTGAAATCTTCGGGCACACCATATTTCTTTAAAATAGGCTCAATAATAGGAAACCATACCTCGGCCTTTTGGTGTAATTTAAGAGTTTGCAATTTTGAATACGAGTTGGCTTTAAGAGCCTTTTCCATTCTATATTCAATTTTTTTATCGCCAATTGGCAGTAATTCATTAGCGAAATTTAAATCCTTATAAAAAACACTTTCGGTTAACTTTCTGGCGCTTTCTATATCTGGAAAAATCACTTTACTAAAACTGGTGGAGTAGCTGTAACCAAACATTTTTGTGACCACACAAATTACCAACATCATGCTACAAGCAACTACGTATTTCTTTACCATAATTCTTGTTTTTAATCCCCAATATTTAAAAAGTTTTTAAATCTACAAATTATATGCCACATTTTCAAATAGTTACAAGTTAGGCGCTTTTTAAGCTCTTCATTTCACACTAGAAAACACTTTAATTTTATGATTTAAAATTGTGGATAAACTACTAATACTTAAAGTTTTTAGTACCTTTGATGCCCTTTTGTAAGGTTAATTTTTGTAGCATGCCATTTAATAATAACAGGAACAGTCGCGACGACAAATCCGGAAGAGGCCCTAATAAGCCAAATAGATCTGAAACCACCGGCAGATCAAAATCTGAGCAATCTTTCAAATCATCATCTTCAAGTTTTAGCAAGAAAGACGATTCTGGATATAACAGAGACAAAAAGCCATATGGCTCAAGAGAAGGAAGTAGTTCTTTTGGAGAAAAAAAACCTTATGGAACCCGCAGTGAGGGTTCTTCAGACAGAAAACCTTACGGAACCAGAAGTGAAGGATCTAGCGATAGAAAACCTTATGGTGAAAAGCGTGAAGGATCTTCTTTTGGAGAAAAAAAACCATACGGAACTAGAAGCGAAAGCTCTTTTCAGGATAGAAAAGCTTATGGTGACAAAAGAGAAGGTGCTGGCGACAGAAAACCTTACGGAACCAGAAACGAAGGTTCGTCTGACAGAAAGCCTTATGGCGATAAAAGAGAAGGATCTTCTTATGGAGAAAAAAAATCATACGGAACCAGAAGCGAAGGTTCCTCTGATAGAAAACCTTATGGCGATAAAAGGGAAGGATCTTCTTACGGAGATAAAAAACCCTTTGGAGCTAGAAACGAAGGATCTTCTGATAGAAAACCTTATGGTGATAAAAGAGAAGGATCTTCTTACGGAGATAAAAAACCTTTTGGAGCTAGAAACGAAGGATCTTCTGATAGAAAACCTTATGGTGATAAAAGAGAAGGATCTTCTTACGGAGATAAAAAACCTTTTGGAGCTAGAAACGAAGGATCTTCTGATAGAAAACCTTACGGTGATAAAAGAGAAGGATTTGGAGAGAAAAAGCCTTACGCAACAAGAGAAGCCAGTTCTTATGAGAGAAAACCAAGAGAGGATTTTGGGGACAGAAAGCCTTACGGTGATAAAAGAGAAGGATCTTTTGACAGAGATAAAAAGCCTTTTGGCGATAGGCCACGTAGTGGATCTGATGAAAACAGAAGCGAGAATTACAGCCGACCTTACAAGAAAAGAGAGGGTGAAGAAAAAAATACCTCATCAAATGAATTTAATGATGATCAGGTAAAATTAAGAACCAGAAGTAGTTCTAAACCCGCCTTTAAAAAAGATGGGGAGCTGGTTAGATTGAACAGATTTATTTCTAACGCTGGCATTTGCTCTAGAAGAAAAGCCGATGAACTGATTGCCGCTGGCGTTGTGAGTGTAAATGGCGAACCAGTTTCTGAATTGGGCACCAAAGTAAACCCAATGGTAGACGACATCAGATACAATGGGCAGCTACTAAAAAGAGAGAAAATGGTTTATGTTTTATTAAATAAACCTAAAGATTATATCACCACAACCGATGATCCACAAGAAAGAAAAACGGTAATGGAGCTGGTAGATAAAGCTAGTAAAGAACGTATTTATCCGGTTGGAAGATTAGACAGAAACACCACAGGACTTTTATTAATGACTAATGATGGAGAGCTTGCCGATAAACTTTCTCATCCGAAAAACAGCATCAGTAAAATATATCAGGTAGAATTAAACAGAAATCTTTCTCAAGGAGATTTCAATAAAATTGCTTTTGGTTTAGAACTAGAAGATGGTTTAATTAAACCCGATGAAGTTAAATATGTTACTGGTGGCGCTAAAAATGAAATTGGCATTCAAATTCATAGTGGTAAAAACCGTATTGTTAGAAGAATTTTCGAAAGCTTAGGTTATGAAGTGGAAAAATTAGATAGAGTAATTTATGCTAATTTAACCAAGAAAGATTTAACTAGAGGCAGATGGAGATACTTAACTGACCAAGAAATTATTCAGTTAAAACATTTTGTAAAGGGATAATACCTAAATCACCCACTTTAATTCTATTTATTATAAACACCAATTTTCTAAAAGATTGGTGTTTTTTTATGTTAAAAAGTAAAATGGAATTAATTTTTAGCCTCCTTGCTAAAAAATTATTTTAAAAATCTTTCTCCTATAGGTTTTAAAATTTAATCCCTTTAAATATATAAGCGGTATAATAATGGCCTTACCACACAAATTTCAGATATGAAAAAAATTCTATGGTGGCTGTTTAGTATTATTATAATCATTGGTATTGGCTTATTCTTTGGCGCAAAGTATCTTCAGAGAAACTGGAAACCACTTTTAGAAGAACAGCTTAAACAGGCAGTGATTAACTCAACAGATAGCTTGTATAAAATAGAATACAAAAGCCTTGATGTAAATCCTATAAATGGGAATCTTAAATTGGTAGATTTCAAACTCACCCCTCTTATAAAAGTTTACGAGAAACTAAAAATCACTAATGAAGCTCCAGATAATCTTTACGAATTATCTGTTGATGAATTGATTATCAATAAAGCCAATGCGAAAGAAGCTGTAAGTACCAAAAAATTAAATATCGCCACCATTATTATTGATCATCCTCAACTTAAGATCACGAATAACCGACAGCCCTATAATGACATTACTGATTCGATTAAGAAAAGGAAAAACCCTTATGAACTAATTAAAGAAATTTTTAAAGAACTAAAAATTAACACAATTCAACTTAAAGATGTCGATTTTACTTTTGTAAATATTAGTAACAAGCAAAAAAAGCAAACTTCTTTAAAAAATCTAAATATCACTATTAAAGATTTACTGATTGACTCTTTAGCCTCACAAGATAAGAACAGAGTTTATTACACTAAGAATGTAGAAATCAATATTAAAAACTATCAAATTTCAACTCCAGATAGTTTGTACTTTGTAAAAACCGACGAGCTCAGTTTTTCGACACTTAGAAATGAATTACTGTTGAAAAACGTAAAAATGGAACCGCGGCTCGGTAAAGCAGAATTTCATCAAAAAGCCGGATATGCAAAAGATAGATTTGACCTCGATTTTGAAAATATCTTGATTAAAGATGTTGATTTCGACTTATTTTTAAATCAGCAAATTCTAATGGCCAAATCACTTTCGATTCAGAAAGCAAGAGTGGATGTTTATAATAACAACGCCTACCACAGAAAAAGAACCGACAAGACTGGCAAATTCCCACATCAGCAACTGTTAAACGTAGCTTTAGATATGCGTATTAAGCAGGTTATCCTCAACAATGTAAATATTAGTTACGCAGAGTTTGATGCTAAAAGCAAGCGAACTGGCATTATTAAATTTAATAATGTTCGCGGAACTATTAGTAATGTAACCAATAATATTGCTTCGCTAAAAAAGGATGACGTGATGATTGCCAATGTTAAGGCCGAAATATTTGGAAAAGCCTCGGTAAGTTTAAACATGAAATTTTACATGAGCAATGCGCTTGGTGCTTTTGATTATAGCGGAACTGTTGGTGCATTTAACGGCCGAATTTTAAATGAAATTGTGAAGCCTTTAGGCATGGCCGAAATAAAATCTGCCACGGTAAGTAAGGTGACATTTGATGTAAAAGCCAATCAAAATATAGCCAAAGGCACCATGCAATTTTATTATTCTGAATTAAATGTGAGCATTTTAAAACGAGAAAAGAATGGAAACTTAAAAAATCAAGGCTTTATTTCTACCGTTACCAATGGTTTTATCATCAAATCTGAAAATCCTTCCAAGAAAGGAGAATTTACCGAAGGTCGAATTTTATATAGCAGACCCTATTATGCTTCTTTTTTTAATTACTTGTGGCAATCTCTTTTTACTGGGGTGAAAGAAAGTGTTGGAGTGAGTAGAGAAAAAGAAGCTAAACTTAAAAAGAGTGCTGCAAAAATTGGAA